>JBJTJB010000551.1:0-10272 GCA_046095245.1 Bacteroidota bacterium
ATACTGCTATTTGCAGTGACGCCATTTCCAATCACAACCTCGTTCGGTATCTAATTTTACCTCTACAGTTTTTTCTCGTTTTTCAGAGGTATGTATCTTGCTATTAGCACGTAAAAAGAGGAGGCTGCCCATATATGGACAGCATCCTCTTTTTAGAATCTTTCTATTTACATCTTAACCACTTTGGCCTGGCCGGCAAAACCATTCAGGGCAACTTTTACCACATAGGTTCCGGATGAGAAAGCAGACGCGTCGAGCAGAATGGTGTTTTCACCGGCAGATGTAGCGGCGTTGCGGGTGAGCACCAGGCGTCCGCTCAGGTCATACACATCCAGCAGGGCGATTCCGCCGTTGTTTGACTCAAAGCGGAGTTCGAGTTGCTCCGCCACGATGCGGGTACGAATGGGCAAGGAAGCATTCACTTCGGCCAAACCGGTACCTGAGCACTGTGGATCAGCAGGATCGAGCACTGCCACCGCAACCGAGGTGCCGGTCAGTGTGCAAGTAGGATCCAACTGAAGGTCACTCAGGAAGGTGGGAGGATTGGTAGCTGCGATGGCATTACCGAAGACCACCGGAGTCCAGTAATAGGTTCCGTAGGGAATGTTGGTTCCATTGATCAGGGTTCCGTTGTTAACGAACTGACGAAGGCTGGTAGCCGGAGCCGGGAAGCTGAAGGTGTAGGAGGCAACCAGGCTGGGCTCTGTCAACGGACTTGAACTTCCGCTGATATCAGCCGAAGTGATCACCCAGGATACCCCTGCATAAGCACCAACGGTTGGGGCAAACACGCCACTGGATGTAAACACAGCGGTGTCGCCTCCGCAGAGCTGTACCGCCGAAGCCGTGACCGAAGTACCGGCACTGATGCCCGGGGTTGTACAGGTTACCGTTGGAATGATCTGGTATTTGAAAATACCATCGCTGGTTGATGACGTGGTGAAGCCACCAGCCCACATGTGATCAGCATCGGCGATACCGAGTGCCGTACGCTGAGCTGTTGTTTCGATGGTGGTCCAATTCAATCCGCCATCATCGCTGTACGAGGAGCCCACAAATCATGTTGCTGCTCCGGTACTCACCATGCGTGAACTTCCGGGAACGTTTTTCACATCCGATCCGAAAAAGTTTCCGGTCGGTGTCGCTACCGTCCAGGTGGTACCACCATCGGTAGTGATACGCATGGAATTACCGCCTGTTGTAGCATTGTACAAACGGGCAAGTCCGTTGCTGGCACTCGTGAAACAGATGTCGATAGCGCCGTTGGCAGGAACCGTGATGCCGGTGCTGCTTACTGTCCAGTTCAGGCCACGATCAATCGAACGGTACACCCGTCCCTTATTGGTGTCGAACCACATCGTATCACCTATAACGCTGTAGTGGCCTACGATACCGTATTCACCCGACAAAGGGGCCGGAATGTTCGCCGAAGGGACGCGGGTCCAGGTGGCACCGCCATCGCTGGTTGTGTGAATTTCAAACCAGGTGGCCGGAGTGGGATCACCCATGACCATTCCGTTGTTGGCATCCCAGAAGTGAACCACATTCGGGAAGGAAAGGCTTCCGGCAAAAATGCTTCCCACACCCTGTTGTGCCCAGGTAGAACCTCCGTCACTGGTCTTCCACAAGCCGCCACCGGCAGCTGCCGTATTGTACAGCATGGCCCAGGCCGTATTGGCATCCAGACCATAAATCATGGACCAGTCGAGCGTAGCGGCTGCGCCGGGGATTAGGCCTGCAGCCCAGGTAGCACCACCATCGCTTGTGCGTGAATAATCCTGACGGTTGGCTCCGCCTCCCGATCCATCGTAGGAGCAAATCCAAACGGTGTTCGTGTCAACCACACTGACGTATCGAACGCCACTGGATACATCGGAAAAGCCGGTGGCCTGGCTGACCCAGGTACCGCCTTGTGCGAACAACCCAAGGGAGGCCGCCATTAAAAGTGAAAGCAAGTAGATTTTTTTCATTGTTTACGGTTTTGTTGCGACCAAAAATAGGGATTTGAGGGCTAGGGCTAATCGTTTGATTATTGGAGCCTTAGATGAAAAGGAACTTTCATGGCCTATCTGCGTACAAGGCCTGTGTTTCCGGCATGGATTCGGGTCATAAAACATCAACACATGAGAACTTTTCGTTTCCTCCTGGCGGTAACTGCCGGCCTTTGTCTTCACACACCAGGGAATGCCCAGGAAGCCTGCTCGGGCTTCCGCACGTATCCACAAGGTGTATGGGGCGCAAACCCTGTCAAAAACAATCCGGCCGCCTGGCTGGAAGAGGAATTCAATGCGGCCTTTCCCGGCGGCATTGAAATCGGGTGCAAGGATGCATTGGATTTGATGAGCCCCGAAGCCGTACGAAAATTCCTGCCTCAGGGCGGGGTTGCAGCCGAATTACCTTTCGGCCTGCTGACCGATCCGGACAACGAAGGCTATAACAATGTGCTGGCCGGTCATCTGGTCGCCTTAACCATCAATGTCGGTTTCGATCTGCATGATCCGGGGTTTTCTCCATCCGACCAAACCCTGGCTGAGCTTTTAATCAGTGAAGGTCCGTTCAAGGGCTTTTCGGTTGAGCGCTTTCTGGAGCGGGCCAATCAGCGTATTGGCGGGTGTATCGATGATAGTCTTTCGCTACGAACGTATAGTCAGGTGGCCGCCACCATCAACCGCAGTTATACCGATGGCATTCTGCGTGACGAGTTTCTTATATGCCCTGTTCAAGTGCGTGGGGAAGCGACAGCCGTACGCTGTCCGGGCGGAAGCGATGGTACTGTAAGGTTACAGGTAGAGGGGGGTGTTGGTCCGTTTTCGTTTCACTGGAATAACGGGCAGGACAGCCGCGACATGGAAGGTGTTATCGCCGGCGAGTACATGGTAACCGTAACCGATATCAGCCTGGGTGCTTCCGTCGAAAAGCGGTTTACAATCGATCAACCTGCTCCTACAGAAATAAAAGCCGCGGTTAATCCAACAACGGGCGGTTATACTGTATCCATGACCGGTACCGGCGGTAGCGGGCCTTACACATTCATTTGGGAAGACGGCAACAAATCGAATCCGCGTAGCCCAATGGCACCCGGTGTGTATCGGCTTTCGGCTTACGATGCCCGTCAATGCAGAACACATACCACGGTAGAGGTGAAGGAATCAGCCCTGGTTTCTCTGCCTAACGCTGTTGTCCGTCCGTAACTGGCAGCACTTGCGGGGCTCTATCCATGAGCGGCCGCGAAATTCATGATCCGCATCAGGTGGTGTGCGACAGGACTCCTGTTGGTTTACCTTCGTGTCATGCGCACATTTTTTTCTTCCTGCTTTCTGGTCTTGTTCATCACCACATCCCAGGCACAATCCGCATTGGTTGAACGGGTACTGGAAGATGCATCACCGATCGGATATGGTCTGAAAACCAACCACAGTATACCGGATGCGAACGGTGGATTGTATCTGGTAGGTTCTGAAGGGGACGCACGGGGCCTGATCCTGAGAACGGATTCCAATGGAATGCCTATGTGGAGCATGCACTATACCGGTGGTGCCTTTCCGAATATTTTTCCCGATATCAATTTCGCATCTGTAATACAGCTTCCGGACAAGGACCTTGTCTTATCCGGAATAATGGTCGATACGGCGCTAAACGCCTTGTGTGCCCTCATCATGCGCTGCGACTCGTCGGGCGCAGTACGTTGGGCCAGAAAACTGGATACTCCTGGATTTTATTCGCGTTTTAACAGCATCACCGCGTGTACGGACGGGGGATTTCTTTGTACAGGCGGGATCGAAACCAACCAACTGCAAGCAAGTCGCCTCTTGGTCTGTAAGACAGATAGTGTAGGGCTATTTGAGTGGTGTATGGCCTACGATGGTTTGAATCATGTCAATGTCGGGCGCGACGCAGCGGAGCTAAGTGATGGCAGCTTCCTTGTGACGGGTTTTTCTGAAAACCTCAGTCCGTTTGATGGAACCGTTTCTCTCATGCACATAAACTCCAGTGGAGCCGTTCTTAAGGCGAAACGGATACGGTCCACCAACTCTACATACTGTGCAGGCAGTGCTTTGCACGTTGAAGGTTCGACATGCACTGTGTTCGTGTACCAAAGCGATGGTGTTTCCATGTTGCGCGGCGATACATCTCTGTCAACGTGGGCTGCATATCCGTTTCAGATCGGTAGCTTCTCGGGCGGTCTTGCCCCTACGTATTATCCGGGGTTCCGTATGGTGAAAGACGGGGCGGATGGGTTTTTATTTTCTACACAACATGCCTTCGGTGGGTCTGTATTCAGGGCCGATACATCAGGTGCTGTGCAATGGGGTCGAGATGTCATGATGCAGGTCACGGATGCGCACCGGCTGCCGGATGGACGACTGGTCTTTGCAGGAGCCGGTCCTCTGATTGGTGTACTGGCTCCGCCCGATAGAACAATGGGGTTTCAACCGGAAATCGGATTGGTTTTTACGGATAGCGCAGCACTCGCCGGAACCTGTATTGTTCCGTGGCTCCCGGCACCCACACCGTTTGTCCAATTCCAGTTCGACAGTGTTAATATTAACTCAAGCCCCATAGGAGCTCTTTCGGCGGTGGCCGTACAGGCTGCAAGCCAGAGTATTTCCAATCGGCTTGGTTGTGTAAGTATAACGGGTGGGTTAACCGAAAACACACATGGATTATCGGTTACAGTACATCCAAATCCTGCAAACGACCGGTTCGAAGTGCGCGTGAGTGATTCGGGCAAGATGCTGATGGAAGTTTTCCGGACAGACGGTAAACGGGTGTTTGCAAGCGAGTTCGGTGATGGCCGGCATACAATCTTCACCAACACCTGGTGTTCCGGCATATACCTGGTAAGATGCCGATCGGGAAACCGGAACACAACGATCCGGGTGGCTGTTATGCACTGATCAGGACTGCAGGAAGCGCATCACCTTGCGATGAAGCGCATCTTTCAGGCGGTGATCGCCGATGATGCTGACCTCATCGAGGAACCCGAGTAAGAAACGGGTGACCGGCTTCAGGCTGTACACCTCTCCGGAAAACACATACCCTTTGCTTTTCTTGTCATACCGTACCAGTGCAGTGGTCATGGGATACTCCTCGCGCAGCAAAACAGCTACACGCAGCGACATCCTCCACTCCACCTTATACCGTTTACCGGTCTCGGAAAAACCGAACACATCTGGAGCCTGATAACGGTGCTTGTCGCGGAACCGGAATCCGGTTTTACGCACCTCGACTCCGGAAATCCGTTCGATTTTGAACAGCTTGTTGATCCCTGTGGCCGGTTCATAAGCTACAAGGCCCTGATAGTTGTCGGTAAACCGGATGGGTTCCACCCGCCGATCACCGATTTTGTTGGAATTGACACTGTGGTATTTTTTTAATACCACTTGTTTCCCGTTGTGGATGGCCTCAGAAAGTCTTTCGATGATTTGACCCAGGTGGGCGGATAGAAGTTGTCCGTTGTACGCAGGAGCATCGCCATCGGGATGTACCTTTTCGAGAATGGCTGTTGCCAGCCGGTTCTTTTTGCCGGTGGCCGATAGTAAGCGGTGCAGATATGCGGCCTCTTCCGATGTGAACCGCACCGGTGTCTTGCCGGATTCATGCGGAATAAAACAACGGTTTTCGATATCCCGTCCAATGTTGAAACCGATCTCTTCAAGCAAATCCAGGTACCGGTACACCGTACGTTCAGTTGTCTGAAGTTGATCAGCCAAAAAACGGATGTTCTTCGGAGGCTTGGCTTCCAGCAATGCCGCCAGTTTCAGTACACGTACTATTTTATGTCCGTTGTTTAAATCCTGTGGCATAGGGGGTAAAGATAGCTACGCGTTGTGATATCCGTTCACCACTATTCCTCGTACACAACCAGGGTCCGTGGCAGCGATATGGTTTTTCTCCCACCGTTGGGGCCCTTAATGGAATACACATCGGCCAATTCGTCGCCCAGCAGATCGCTGAACTTCCTGCGGATCTTCGACATCTTCTCACTTAGGGCATTGCTCAAGGGGCGGCACAACTCGTCAACACCCTGTTCGATCACTTGCGGATCGTCGCGGCGGCTCATTCGTCCCATCAGAGCGATGAGTTCTGATCGGTAATCGGACAAATGACTGACCGGTATCCCCTCGGGGTGATTTAAAAACAAGAGGTAAACCGCGCGCTCGGTTGGAGAGAGGTTCACGGGTAGCATTCCCAGATCGGGTAAATACAGTTTCCGGTTCCAACCGCGCACCAGCAAGCGGGATTCCTGCCTGAGCATTCCGAAACGCTCCCGGTAAAGCAATTGCCGACGTATGTCGTCAAACAGGGCAAGTGTATACCGCAATACCGCGTGCGGCACCTTGCGGCGTTGTACGATCTTCTGGCAATCGACGCAGATATCGGCAGTACGCAGCTTGAGGACGATTTCACGCTTGTCCTCACAAAAGTCCATCATACAGCCCTTACTGTGCTTGTGTACCGACTCCAGCATTTCCGAAGGTGTACTGAACATCATCTGCTTTAGTAAAACAGACACCACCTGGTAGGCGATCGCGTAACGGCTATCCCCCTCCGTATACATCTCCCAGTGTTCGGTATGAATGAAAAAATTACGCGCATGTTCGTCGTAGCCTGTAAACCAGTTGGGGTGGTTGCCATAATCTGTCAAGAGTATGACCGTATCCTCTTCGCTGATGGTTTTCTTGATCCGGTGTTTCCTGCAGATATCAAACAAGGCATCCCAGGAAAGTGCACGGATGGGCTCAGCCGAATATTCCAGCATGAGCTCACTACGAAAGTTATGCTCCTGACGCATAAAACGCTCGTCGTCCGGAAGTATCAAGCGGATCTCCTCGGCGATATCGGGTTCACGCGGCTCACGCGGTGTATGAAACAGGTAAGGTCCCGGAATGCTTTTTAAAAACGCTGCGACGGCATAAAACAACTCATCGTCAACCCCCTCGGTTCGGATCAGGTGTACATTCATGTGTTCGAAAGATATGGTTTTGTTCCACAAGCGCCGATCCCCGCAATTGCAGGAACCGGCGCAGTAGTTTGTGTTTGGGGCTTAGGCTTTACCGGACTGATCCTCCTTTTTGAACAACCCCTTCTTTTTCATTCCGGCCTCCTTGGCATGGACAAAGTCGCTCACACATTCGTTCAACTCCACCATGGCATGACGCAAATCGGATTTGCGCGTAAACCGGACCTCATCACGATCGATGTTGAGCTGGCGCGCCACCTTCCACGAATCGAAATCGGCACCCAGAAAACTGAAGGTCCAGTGGCCGCTTTCTTTTTTCTCGCTGATCCTGCGTGCTACCTGTTGTGAAGTGTAGAACTGGGAGGCGTTTTCCTCTCCATCGGTCACGACCACCATCACCACATCATCATACGGCGTGATGCTTTTCGAGATTTCCTCGATTCGCTGACCCAGGGCATCGAGCAGGGCCGTACTACCATCCGTGCGGTACTGCGACAGTTCCAGTATAGGGGCCTGGTCGGGATGAAGGGACGAATACACATTGCGCGTATCGGTGTTGAAGAAACACAGCGAAACGAGCACTTCCTGTTCCTTTACTTCTTTTGCAAGACTCCGGATAGACAGGATTTGGCTGTTAATGGCCTCGAGGGTTTCGTGACGTAGATTTGACATGCTTCCGCTGGCATCAACCAGCAATTGATAAATGGTTTTTGTTTTCATGGCTTTACCTTGTTTTGATGGGTCAAAGGTGCGGGCGGTTGTGAAGGATTTTTGAAAATTGGCAAGCTTGTTGTATGGTATTTTGTTGAAAATCAATTTATTTATTAAAACGGGGTGCTTGCTGTTTTGTACTACCCGGCGTACATTTGATATACCATGATGCATCGTTTTAGCCTGTTTCTCCTGTTTACCCTGTTGTGGACCGCCTCAGCCTCGGCTCAAAAGGTGTTTTCTGTTGATTATCCCTCGCAAGCCGATGTGAAAATCTATGTGACAGATTACGCCTCGCAGGCCGATCTCCACGTCTTCAAGGTAACGTACGAGAGCCAGGCGGGTAAAAACGATGGCCTCTGGTTTTTCACCAAATACGCCTCACAGGCCGGACACAAGGTGTTTTTTACCGAGTATGCCAACCAAGCCGATGTACTGATTCATTTTGTGAAGTACGAAAGCCAGGCCGGCTGGAAAAAGAAAGAAAAACAGGCCTTTTTCTATTGAAAAAGCCCCGCCTCTTCCGAAGAAAAGACGGGGCGACCGCTAAAAGGGGTGACCCGATCCGAATAAAATCCGGCAAAAGTTTCCGGGTGTATCGCTTATTAATCAGTCTGGGATTTGATTTGTAACCCGGCAACGGAAACTTTTGGTTTATTGCGCTGATTTTCAGTTGGTTAATTTCTCGTGGGTGGTACCTTGAACAGCTATTTCGTATTATTGAACATGGTCAACGAGCAGGTATATTTTGAGCTGTATCGGAACTGCAGGGCCGATTTCCTGCGTTGGGCCACCTTTAGCTACAACCTCTCGGTCGACGATACCCGAGACCTTTACCAGGAAACCTTTCTGCGTATATGGGACAACCTTCAAAAAGGGAGCCTGCAGACTTTCTCTTCTACGGGTCGTACCTATGTGTTCGCAGTGGGCAAGCATGTCATCCTGGATTTTTTATCGAAACAGCGGCGATTGATATCCCATCCCGATTTCGATTCTGTTGAACAGGGTGAAGACCTGCTACAGGCCCAGCATGATTCAGACCACAGTATCCATCTGATCCGATCCGGCTTGAACCAATTGGAACAGAAGGAGAGGTCCCTCATCGAGTTGTTTTATTTCAATAGGCTGGATATGCAGACTATCGCCAGCCGCTTGGGATACAAAAACGCCGATGTGGCTAAAAAACGCAAGTACGAAGTGTTCCAAAAGTTGTGTACACTTGTGAATGGCCGTCTGAAATCGCCGGTCGCCTGATTGCATGGATATTCCACAGGAGCTATTTGAACGTTTTGAATCCTATTGGTCGGGTAAATTACCTGAGTCCGATCGGCAGCAACTCGAAATTGACCTTCTGTTGGATCCACACCTGCAACAGGCCTTTGCTGAATACAAGCATGTGCGCGAAGGCTTGGATCGGTATGCGCGAAAAGACATTCAAAAGCAACTGGAGGTGCTTGATCGAAGCCTCGCCAACCCTCTGCACGCAAAGCGTCCTAGCCAAAGTCAGAAAAGGAGGGCCCTTGCATTGGCTGGTGCGCTTGCAGCCTGTTTGGCGCTTGGCTGGTTTTTTTATCCGCGCGGATATTCCGTGAACGATCTGCCTCACGAAGAAGGTATTCCACTGTATATGGGAGAACAGGAGAATCGGGCGTTCGACTCCGCAATGTCGGTGTACCGTTCGGTTGATTTCGCGGAAGCGGCAAGGGCTTTCTCCGGTCTTCCCGACATGGAGCAAAACGATACAGTCCTGTTCTACCTTGCCAACGCGGAACTGAGATCAGGGAATTCGGCGATAGCACTAAAGCACTTCAAGTCGCTGGCCGAACAGAAAACATCTGTTTTTTACGATAAGGCGCGCTATTACGCCGCCATGGCCCTCTGGTCGGCAGGAAACGAGCGTGAGGCTTCGGCATTGTTGCACCAAATTGCAACAGAACCTAAACACCCATACTGCCAACAGGCACAAGAAGCATTGCAACAAATGGAATGATCCGTTTCGCGTCTTTTTGTTTCGTCTTTTTTACCGGGCTATTGTACAGCTCAGCTGGAACCAGCGGATCCACCACCTTCCGACAATTGATACAAGCAGGCGATAGCCTGATGCGCGTTCCAGACTATGCGGCCGCTTTCCGATTTTATCAACTGGCCGACAGCTTAAACCGACACAACGCCGAATCGGCTGTCAAACTGGCGCTGATCGACAATATATTCACGCGCAGTCGGGATGCTATTTCGAAACTCGATGCGGTCAGAGAACAGCGTGCACAATCCGATCCGATCACCCAAATAAGCTGGTACCAACAACACGGACGTGCTTTCGAAGATATCGGCGATATTGAACGGGCCGGAAAGGATTATCGTGCAGGATTAAACAAGGCACAACAGGCCTTCGGTGAAAAAAGCATCCATACGGCCTATGCGCTGATGTTCATGGCACGGTACCATAGTTTCCATAAGCGGAACGATTCATCGTATTGGTATTCGAATCGTGCATATTCGATCTGGAAGGACGCGGGATTCAATCGCCGACACATCCGCCAGGCTGAGCTTCTGTTACAACACGCGTTCGATACCAAGAACAGGGACTTGCTCAGTGG
>JBJTJB010000552.1:0-1038 GCA_046095245.1 Bacteroidota bacterium
GTATTGTGTGGGTTGGTAACCGCCTGACGCTTGGCAGGGTCGCCAATTTTGCGTTCACCATCTTTTAAAAATGCCACAATGGATGGGGTAGTTCTGCGCCCTTCGCTGTTGGCAATAACAACCGGCTCATTGCCTTCCATAACGGCTACACAGGAGTTGGTTGTGCCCAGGTCGATTCCGATAACTTTTTTCATGTTATAAATGCGTTTGTTTGAACCGGCTATGTCAATCGGTATGCCACTGGGAAAACCTGTTCAAAATGGCATAAAAAGGGGCTCATTTCCCGATAGGTCGGGCTGACAAGTTGACAAAATGACACGTTTTATTGAAAAATGTGCCGTGTATACGTCCCGTTTGCCAATGAATCGTAGGTGGCTTCGTTGAAAATGATGTTGGGGATCACCGTATCCAGGCGACAGGTGAATAAGCCTTTGCCATCGCTCAGGTTCGTGAATTCGGGAATAAAGTTGACCGCATTGCTGGGCGCATTCACCTGCACGTAGTTGAAGAAATCCTCCGTTACGGCCGTAAAAAGGTAATCCGCTTTGAAGTCCTGCAGACGGCGGACAACGCTCGTGTCGGTTTTGATTTTTTGTCCCAGGAACTGGAACACCTTTTTTCCATCAACCAGGAAAATCAACTCCTCTCCACCGTTTTGAGTACGGCTAAGGAGGGGAGGGAAGGTAAGATCGAGATACTTCGATGTGGTGATTTGCGTAATCTTTTTCTTTTCGGTGTAGCGGATACGCATAATCATTCCGAACTGTCGTCCATATCGTGGAGTGGTAATACGGATGTTGTAGGGATTCGTGCTTGCCAGGTTGACGCGGGTGGTCGAACTGAGTGTCCCCTGGAAAATATCCCGAATTACACGCGTTTCGGCTGTCACGATTTTCCCTGTGGACGTATTTTCAAATCTCAACCGGTAACGGACGTTCTCGTCGTCCTGCAGCCGGTAGTTGTCGATACGAAACACGTAGTGATTTTGGTCAGTGAAGAGGCCTTCATCCTTAGACAAGCCGTAATACGGATAGAAAG
>JBJTJB010000553.1:0-4395 GCA_046095245.1 Bacteroidota bacterium
GTATATCGCAAGCAGTGATTGTACAGAAGCCATGCCAACACGATAATACCGTACGTGTTGGAACCCGTTTATCGATTGAATTACTCAATGCCAAAACAGGCGCGCACAAACAACAATGTATTACCATTGGTGGCAAAGGAGAAGCTGATATCCGGAAAAATATCATTAGTGTAGACTCCCCCATAGGTGCAGCACTAATCGGAATGGAGGCCGGTAATGAGAAAGAGATTACGCTTCCTGCCGGTATCTTGAAAATTAAAATACTAAGCATAGAGCCGGAATGACAAATTCGAAAACAAGCGATCCAGTAAAAAATCCCTACCTGTTTATTCCGGCAAATTTACAAACGCGGATTGCAGCAGAATTGAGCGAAAAAAATCGCCTGATGCGTAAGCGTGGTTATCTCTCCCGATACAATTATGCGATCCGGCTGATGTTTCTGGATTATCTCGATAAAGGAATGGACGTGCGCCAAGACAAAATCCATCCGGCATTCCGACACTTTATCGCAGAAACGCTTGGATATGGATATCCGAAAGCCAATTCAATTATACAAGCGAGGCATCGTCTAAAATATAAAGGGGAGCCGGCTCCATCAGAAATGTTGATTCAATTGTGTTCAATAATAAAAATCGTATCCGATAAAAGCGGTAAGCTTGAACATGTTGCGTGGGAAACCCATGAGTTGCAGGGGGATGAAAGTAGTGGTAATTGCACCAGGGCCCCTCCGTTCAAGCCGCAGGCTCTAAGGGTTGATCGTCCATTCAATCCCGAGGGAAAGTGCTCACCTGATTTATCAGGTGAGGGGTGTTGTGTTAAGTCAAAAAAATCGGCCGAAGCGATCGGGGTGCGTCCCACCTTCCAGTATATTCGTTTACTATGAAACCTCTTTTTCCCGGCTCAACTGACTCCTCACGGAAGGAGCTGCTCATGGCAGTAGCCGTCATGTGTTGTTTGCCCGTCGCGTATCTGTTATACGGAAGTTTTCGGGATGATACCCTATATCTGAAAAATTGGAAAACGCATGACATAACATTCCATGAAGCAGGTAAGCTATGGATATTGAATAACCGTTTTACGTTTCACATTCCGGTTGTTGTCTTTGAATCGGACAGCATGAACCGTGTGCTGAAGTTGGATAATCCCGATATACAATGCATGACTTTTTTGCTGGATGAGCGCTTGCATGATTACGCAAGCCTGGGTGTATCGGAGTACACGCTAGTGGATCCTGTACCGATCAAAACGGCTGTGGAGGATTTTAAACGTTTTCTAACCCGGGATGGAAATAAACGAAGCTACACACTGATAGCGTCCGATCAGAGAAATGTGGGCAGCTGGGACTTATACCGGTTGATCCTGCGCCAGGAAGAAGAGTATTGCACCATCCTGTATTACTTCATGGAAGAAGCGGTTTCGGATCGTGTCTATGAAATCAAGACCGACGGATGTCTGACTGACTTGGTTGTCTTGATGGCCATCACTGAAGTTACAGCTATGACGGCTAGCTATACTAGCTGGCCATCACATGAGGAAGAATCTGAAGAGGGGATCGATTGCCTGGCCAACAGTTCACAGGTGCTCACACGGGTGGCTTACCCAGCCGTCTTGCCCGGTCTATCCGATTCCAATCCGAATGGCTTTGTCCCGACGGGATACTACCGACCGCAGGCTTGGCTCCACCGTCGCCGGGGTGTGGTTTTACAAGCCTTTCCTTATTTCTCATTCCCGTATGCATGAAAAAAATTCTTATACTGGTTGGTGTGGGCCTTGTTGTAGCCTTGATCACAGGCGTGTACAAGCTGCCGGAACCCCCGCAAGCGCAGGAAGAGCCCTCCGGCATTGAAGTGTATGCAGCAAACACTTGCTTCACCCTGGATGAATCGTTCAACTTCTGTATTCCCGTTAAATCTATCTACGATCATGTCTCTTTTGGGAATGTACGGGAGGTCAATTCGGATATCCAATTCATGCACATCCTGGAATCGGATGCATTGAATAGCCCGGCCAGCGTGTGTATTTCGACTTACGTAAACGATGTGGCGGTTAGTCTGGACTCCGCATTTTCTACGGTACTGTGTCAACGAAACAGTACGGATACGGAGCAAGATTATCAGCTGATACGCTGCGGTGAAACCCGTGTGGAAGGTGTACGGCTCTATCAGAAGATCTCCATCCGCGGAGGCGATGTGTGCAGTATTATGCATTACTTTATGGAAAACGACTTCTCTACGACGGTGTATGAAGTGAAGGTTGGCGGATTTCCGAATGAGATGGATAGTTTGAAGGCATTGGCAGAAACGATTGCGCTCAGTGTGCGCTTCAAAAGCCGGAATTCATGAGCGGCAATGTTCCGTAGGCGCGTTTTTAAAAATCGCTTGCAATCCGAACCTACACAGCTCTATATTTGCAGCAGCATTCCGAATGGATGATTCGTGTTCCGACGGGTCATCCTTCCAACCGAGCGGTCGATGCCACGGTGGAAAAACAATGCGGGCCAGAGGTCAAAAAAGCGTTTTCGCTCCACTCCCCCTCCTCATTGGTTTTCGGTGTGCTTAGTTTGCCCGGTGTATGCTTGTTTGCACCGTTGTTAATACTGCATGCATTTAACCGGATTTGAAAACCATGAGCGAAAACATAAACAATACGAGCGGGAAACATCACCCCTATACGCACTATCTGCAGGAATATGAAGCGAGGTTCCGTTCACTGTCGGATGCGGAATTGACCGCTGCGTTCAATAGCGCTACGGGCATTCGCGCCTGGAATTTTGCACGGGCAGCCCAAATGGATGCCTTAATTGAGGAATTCGAGCGGCGGAGATTGGATTGGTCGGTGATCGGAAATGAACATGCTAGGTCGCTCAAGTATTGCGTGTTCTTGATTGGCAAGAGCTTCTACCGTCTGACTTCCGTGGATTACAGCGCTGTGCATGAACTCCTGGAACGGTATCTCAACCACAACAGCCGCACGAAAAATCTAACCTCCGTTGAGCTGCTTGCCTACGATAACAGTACAATCCTCTATCGCTTGAAAGGGCATTCAGAGATCATGCAAGTCAGTGTAAAGGAGGTCGTGTTAAAAACCTTCTGAAAGAGCGGCACTGATCTGAATGATCTGTAAAAGCATAAAAATCAATTCAAAATAATTTGCCAAAACACTTGATTTCCGATTTCCAATGCCCGTATATTTGCAACGCATTTCGAAATCGTGAAGTAGTATCAACACACTTCATGGTGCCAACCGAGCGGTCGATGCCACGGTGGACAAACAATGCGGGCCCAGGGTCAAAAAAGCGGTTTTCTCCGGTTTCCCCTGCCCATCTTGTGTTGATATGCGTTCTTCCGCGTGCGTAAGCTCGTGTAGTGTAATTGTTTGCATCAGGAATCCTGTTTGAGGATACCAACCGAGGGCATGGCCCCACGGTGGTGAATGGATGTGGGCAGTGAGGTCAAAAAAATGCTGCCTCAAGCATGATTCCTGGTGTTGTTGAAAGTCCCTTAATCACAACACATATGAAAACAGGATCCCTTGTTATTTGCGTAGACGACCGCTTCAACAAATTTGCCGTAACGAATTTTACTGCACTCCCAGTGCGCGACCGCTGTTATGTGGTAAGGGAGTTGATTCCGAACATCGAATCTGCAAACGGTCCGCCCGGTATTGCGTTGGAGGAAATACAGGGCAAGTTTATAAAATGTGCATCCTATACAGGGGCTGTTGTCACCCTCGAAGTGAGCTTTAAAATGAAGCGGTTCAGGGAAGTCCTGCCTCCCTTGCAGCTGGAAGATGTTCTTGAAGCAGTGCATACAGCGGAGGAGCTCGTGCCGGTGTAGCACGTGCTGGTTTAACGCACCAACGCAACAACGTGTCTTAAATAGAAACGCATACCACCCCATCAATCCCTACACGCCTATACGGTAAAACACAATCAATTTTCATCGCATTCCGAAACCCTGAAGTGTACTTGTACTACTTCAAGGTGCCAACCGAGCGGTCGATGCCACGGTGGACAAACAATGCGGACCTACAGGTCAAAAAAGCGGTTTTCGGTTTTTTGGCCAGTGCTGTCCAGCGGAGGCGATGCGATGATTACACCCCATCGCCATGACACACTCCTTTCCTTCCCATCGTCCCATCCGGGCTCCTTGCTCCTGGCATTGACCCTTGCGAGAAATCGCGCGCATTCATCCCTCTTACAATTCACCATACATCCATCACCACATGATAACTTCCATTGCATCGCTGTTCTCCAGCGAGTCCGTTTCGGCCGGACATCCCGATAAAATCGCCGACCAGATTTCTGATGCCATCCTGGATGCCTACCTGGCACAGGACCCTCAGGCCAAAGTGGCCTGCGAATGCCTGATCACCACCGGCTGTTTCGTACTGGCC
>JBJTJB010000554.1:0-1179 GCA_046095245.1 Bacteroidota bacterium
GTACGGGCTTGAACGTTCTGCTTTGGATCCTTTCCAAAGCACGTCGTTCGGGCGGAGAAGCTGTTGTATGTGCCGTTCCTGAAAAAACCCATAACCTGCTTGTCATAACCAAGCTGGTGAATGTGTTTCAGGTGGTTGAGAACGAGGATCAGGCTGTTCAAGCATTTCAAGCCAACTGAACCGGAAGCCTGCATCATGAAAGCGGATGTTTTGCTGGGCCTGCAGTGGGGCGATGAAGGGAAGGGGAAAGTCGTTGATGTATTAACCCCACGGTATGATGTGATCGCTCGGTTCCAGGGAGGACCAAATGCTGGTCACACCTTGGAGTTTGAGGGGACGAAACACGTTTTGCATACCATTCCATCTGGAATTTTCCATGCCGACACGCTCAATGTGATCGGCAATGGTGTTGTTATCGATCCGGTCGTTTTTAAGAAAGAGGTGGATTCTTTGCTTTCGCGCGGAGTTGATGTGCGGAAAAACCTGAAGATTTCCCGCAAGGCGCACCTGATCCTGCCAACCCATCGCTTGCTGGATGCTGCATCAGAGGCCGCCAAGGGTCAGTCTAAAATCGGGTCGACCCTAAAAGGAATCGGTCCCGCCTACATGGACAAGACGGGTAGGAACGGGATTCGCGTAGGAGATTTGGAGAATCCCCGATTCATGGAGCTTTACACGGCGTTGGTGGAGAAGCATAAGGCCATGCTGGCCCATCACCAATTCGCCTACGATTTGTCGGCCCATGAGCCGTATTTCTTCGCTGCCCTTGAGATGATCCGTAGCGTTCCGTTTATCGATAGTGAATACGTACTCAACGATGCCTTGAACTCCGGTCAGGCCATTTTGGCCGAAGGGGCGCAGGGGTCATTGCTCGATATTGATTTTGGATCCTATCCTTTTGTGACGTCTTCCCATACAGTCACTGCCGGCACCTGTATCGGATTGGGTATTGCACCCACCTCCATCGGAAAGGTCTATGGCATTTTCAAAGCCTACTGCACGCGGGTGGGTAGTGGGCCATTCCCGACCGAGCTGAATGATGAGACCGGTGAAATGCTTCGCACCCGTGGACACGAGTTCGGTTCCACAACAGGAAGGGCACGTCGCTGCGGTTGGCTTGATTTGCCCGCATTGAAGTATGCCATCATGTTGAACGGCGTCACAGAACTCATCATGATG
>JBJTJB010000555.1:0-1549 GCA_046095245.1 Bacteroidota bacterium
TGCCTTAGGAGATGCTTTTTTAGCACGGCTACGGCGTGTGGTTTTTGCACCTTTCTTCGAAGACTTCTCCTTTAACAAGTTGTCATTGAAGTCTACGAGCTCGATCATAGCCATTTCAGCGGCATCACCAGGGCGATTACCGACCTTGATGATACGGGTATAACCACCCGGACGATCAGCGATCTTTTGGCTGACTTCACGGAAGAGCTCGCTCACTGCCTCCTTGTTCTGGAGGTACGAGAACACCACACGACGTGAGTGAGTGGAATCTGTTTTTGACTTGGGGAGCAGTGGCTCAACAAACGTGCGAAGGGCTTTGGCCTTGGCAACCGTAGTAAAGATGCGCTTATGTGTAATCAGAGAAATCGCCAGATTGCTCATCAGAGCATACCTGTGGCTCTCTTTTCTTCCGAGGTGATTGTCTTTCTTGCCGTGACGCATGGTGAATGGGTATTGAAATGATTATGCTTGCGAGGATATTAATCGCGCTCGATTCCGTATTTGGCGATGTTCATTCCGAAATTGAGGCTCTTGCTACGCACCAACTCTTCGAGTTCGGTGAGTGACTTTTTGCCAAAATTGCGGAACTTGAGGAGGTCGGCCTTGGTATAGCTAACCAAATCTCCCAGAGTCTCCACATCGGCCGCCTTGAGACAATTCAACGCACGTACGCTGAGGTCCATGTCAACAAGTTTGGTTTTGAGCAATTGGCGCATGTGCAGTGTTGACTCATCCAGCTCTTCCGCAACCTGACGTGGCTTGGATTCGAGGGTGATTTTCTCGTCGCTGAACAGCATGAAATGGTGAATCAAAATCTCAGCCGCCTCTTTCAATGCATCCTTGGGATGAATTGAACCGTCTGTAGTGATTTCAATAACCAGTTTTTCGTAGTCGGTTTTCTGTTCAACGAGGTAGTTTTCGATCACATACTTGACATTGCGGATGGGCGTGTAAATAGCGTCCATGAAAATGGTTCCGATCGGAGCAGCGTTGGTCTTGTTCTCTTCTGAAGGAACATAACCACGCCCTTTCTCAATCGTGATATCCATCTGCAATTTCACAGAAGAATCAAGATGACAAATAACGAAATCTGGATTCAACACCTGGAATGCAGTCGTGTGCTTTGCGATGTCACCGGCAGTGAATGTATCCTTGCCGTTGATCATCACGTGAACCTTTTCGGTATCGGTATCTTCAAGCTGTTGCTTGAAGCGCACCTGCTTCAGGTTCAGGAGGATTTCGGTGACATCTTCGATGACACCCTTAATCGTGGAGAACTCGTGGTCAACTCCGCCGATTTTGACGGAGGTGATGGCAAAGCCTTCAAGTGAGTTGAGAAGGATCCTGCGCAGCGCGTTTCCGACGGTGATTCCGTAACCCGGCTCGAGCGGGCGAAACTCGAATTGTCCGAATGTCTCGGTCGAGTGGTTCATGATCACCTTGTCCGGTCGCTGAAATGCCAGTATCGCCATGTGTCTTGTGTTGTTGGGTTTTGTCGTTGATATGGTGCCGGAAGGTATAGGGCTCCGGTATGCCCTTACTCAGGGAT
>JBJTJB010000556.1:0-1380 GCA_046095245.1 Bacteroidota bacterium
TACCCATGGATCGCTGCCCTACGAGTATATGAAGGCCTGGCAGGGGGAGTTGCAGTTGTATTATCTTTCATTACGCAATACCGGTCAGGATTCTTCTCATGCCGAGGAGGGCGATCGGCTCGCCTCAGCCGTCCGCAATGCGATGCATGCCTTGAAAAGCATGCACGATATCCGCGATAACCTGCATGAGTTGCGCGAGTCCACCAGCGAAATCAAACATGAAGCCTACCGACACATCCGCGAGGGGGCCCGGCTTGCTTTTGAGTCAGACTTAAGCCTGTTGTCATCGCCAAAAGGGGTTGATGAAGTCGTGTTGGCGGAGCGCTTTGAACAAATCAATAGCGAATATGAATCCACGCTCGAAAAGCTTTATACGGAGGCGGCCCGGACCGGGATTGAAAGTCGTGCCTTCACTGTGATGATGAATCTGAACCGGGAGGTGTATGCCGCAAAGAAAGCAATGCTCCTCGCTATCCGGGATCTGCTTGTTCCTGTTGAAGTCCAGGGCAGTAATTGGCCGGCATTCACCCCCTGAACAAGCCGGGGAACGCATTACCTTTGTTGTGATGCTGAAGCGTGTCCTTTCCCTGGTGTTGATAGTTTCCTTTTGCAGTGCTATACCTGCAAACCCCACCATGCGTATCGGTTTGCTCAAGTACAGTGGCGGTGGTGATTGGTACGCGAACCTGGATACGTCTATCCGAAACCTTGCCGAGTTCTGTAACAAGCAACTCGGAACCAACCTGGATTCCGAGCAGGGCATTGTGGAAGTAGGCAGTCCCGATCTGTTCAACTATCCCTTTGTACACATGACAGGCCATGGCAACGTCACCTTCTCGCCGCAGGAAGCCGAGAATCTGCGGCGTTATCTGATTGCCGGTGGCTTTTTACATATTTCCGACAACTATGGCATGGATAAATTCATCCGGCCGCAAATGAAGCGTGTTTTCCCTGAGCTGGATTTTGTTGAGCTGCCGTTCAGCCATCCCGTGTATCATCAGAAATTCGATTTTCCGAATGGACTCCCCAAGGTGCATGAACATGAGGGAAAGGCGCCCTTGGGCTTTGGTTTGATTTACGACGGACGGTTGGTGTGTTTTTATGACGTAGAGTGCGATTTGGGTGATGGTTGGGAAGATGCCGAAGTTCACCGCGATTCGCCGGAAGCGCGCATGAAAGCCCTACGGATGGGTGCCAATCTGATCCAATACGCATTTACCCGATAAAGTTGCAAATCATGATCCGCAGCGCGATATACCGGTTCTTGTTGCTCCTCCTGGGGCTTCAACTCACCGTTCCCGCTGCGCTCTGGCATGGTTTGGATCACCACCACGATACCGTTGAATGTGCCTTGCCCTCATCGGGTTTGAGTCTCAGTGA
>JBJTJB010000557.1:0-2217 GCA_046095245.1 Bacteroidota bacterium
TGATTCTCACTTCCGACATCGCATATGGCAGGGCAGGGGCAGGTCCTGTTCCGGGTAAAACGCCTTTCATTTACGACATCGAACTGAAGGATGTCGTTTCCTTACTCCCTTAATCCAGGTATGCAATAAATGAAAAAGCCCCTGCAAGCAGGGGCGCTTTCTTGTTAACCCAAGAAGCAAATTACTTCTTCTTGGCGGCTTTCTTAGTAGCCTTTTTTGCAGCCTTCTTCTTAGGAGCAGCTTTCTTAGCAGCTTTTTTAGGAGCAGCTTTTTTAGCAGCCTTCTTAGGAGCAGCTTTCTTAGCGGCTTTCTTAGCGGCTTTCTTCTTAGGAGCGGCTTTCTTGGCAGCTTTCTTGGTTGCTTTTTTAGCAGCCTTTTTGGTTGCCTTCTTAGCTGATTTCTTGGCGGCTTTCTTAGGAGCGGCCATAGCTTCAACATTGGTCATCTTGAAGCCGATTACGCGCGTTGCAGCTGCAGCGCTGGGGGTGTTTGACTTTTTCATTTCCATGTTTGTTTTGATTGTTGAGGTTGTTTTGATTGGGTTAACGTTTTTTATCTTGGGTTTGTACTGACTCTTTTCATTCAAGGTTACACTATTGCAATGTACTCGATGCGGCCACTTCCCATACGAACGCTCCCTTCAACTCATGCATTTCGCGGTCCGATGTGATGTTCATGGATGATTCAGGAGAGGCTGGTTACAATTTTATCTGCATTGTATTTACCGGCCTTCAAGTTTACATGAATGTCCTTGAACGCTTTAATTGTATACTCAACATCATCAATGGTGTGTACTGCAGTCGGAATCAAACGGAGCATGATTACTCCCTTGGGTACGACCGGATAAACCACCATTGAACAGAAGATGTCGTAATTCTCACGAAGATCAACAATCAGGTTTGTCGCCTCCGGAATGGTACCATTGAGATAAACCGGAGTTACCGGAGAATCGGTTTTGCCGATTTCGAAGCCGGCGTTCTTAAGGCCGTCTTGAAGAGCACGTGTGATTTTCCACAGATTGTCCTTCAGTTCTGGTCTTGTCCGAAGCAGTTCAAGACGCTTCAATGCACCAACAACAAGCGGCATAGGCAAGGCCTTTGCAAAAATCTGCGAGCGCATGTTGTAACGCATGTATTCAATCACCTGTTCCTCACTACTGATGAAACCGCCGATGAGGGCCATGGACTTGGCGAAGGTGCCGAAATAGATATCCACTCCGTCCTGGCATCCCTGATGTTCTGCTGTACCTGCACCGGTCTTGCCCATGGTACCAAAACCATGCGCATCGTCAACGTATAACCTGAAATTGAATCGCTTTTTAAGTTCAACAATCTCCTTCAGTTTACCCTGATCGCCCGACATTCCGAATACACCTTCTGTAATGACAAGAATACCGCCATTGGTCTGATCAGCCAAACGTGTAGCTCGTTCAAGCTGCTTTACAAGATTGTCGATGTCATTGTGCGGATAAACAAAACGCTTACCCATGTGCAGTCGGAGGCCATCAATGATACACGCGTGCGCCTCGGAGTCATACACGATCACATCGTGCCGGTCAACCAGACAATCAATGGAACTGACCATACCTTGGTATCCATAGTTCAGCAGAATCGTATCCTGCATGCCCATGAACGTCGATAGTTCAGCTTCAAGCTGCTCGTGTTGGTTCGAATTACCGGACATCATCCGGGCACCCATGGGTAAACCCAGTCCGAATTGAGCAGCAGCATCCGCATCTGCTTTACGTACTTCAGGATGGTTGGCTAGTCCCAAGTAATTGTTAAGACTCCAAACCAATTTCTCTTTGCCACGAAAAAACATCTTGTTGGAAATCTCACCTTCCAACTTCGGGAACGTGAAATAACCATGCGCATCCTTCGCATGCATACCGAGCGGCCCTCGGTTCTTTCTGATCTTCTCAAATATGTCGGTCATCTCTGCCTTTTGTTTTGATGCGAACAATCGTTTCGTTTGTTTTTTGCATCAAAATCCTCTGCCGAATATCAACACATTTTTTTTCATGAGAACACATGTCGCCTCAATCTTTTCAACAAGCAAATGTTAATCGCATATTAAGCATGCAATGCGAATGTGTACTTTCGCTGAGCGAAAATCCTCACCATGCACACACTGAAATCCATTCTCAACTTGCTCGTCTGCTCTGTCTTATTTTCATCGTGCAGCAAATTTCAGCGACTGATGAAAAGCACAGACATG
>JBJTJB010000558.1:0-3526 GCA_046095245.1 Bacteroidota bacterium
CCATCCTGAGGCGGCGCCAGGCCCACACGATTCGGATTACCTCTTTGATGAATTCGTAGCCTTAGTAAAACAAACCGCCGAAGTGAGTGAACGCGTGTAAAGCATGACTGCGCCGATACCGCCCACTCCATCCACCCCGGATTTAAACCTGCCCTCACCCCCTTTTCATATCCGGCGTGTATTTAGTTGTCTTTTTTTATCGATTGCTTGTTTTCTCTGTGTAAACGCGGATGCACAACCCATACCGGGTTGCACGGATCCGATAGCCAATAACTTCAATCCATTGGCGAATGAAAACGATGGATCCTGCACCTACCCTGCCAGCTCGGTTTCAGTCGGCTCCTCATGGATTCTGGATACAGCATTGACCGAAGTATCGGGTCTGATCCACGACGGAATCAGACTCCTTGCTCACCGTGACGAAATCGTAACGCAGCTATACCAGCTTGATACCCTCAGCGGAAACATCACGCAAACTTACGCTTGCGGGAATGTCTCCAATTACAACTGGGAGGAAATCGCCCAAGACAGCCTGTATATCTACATCGGCGACTTTGGCAACAACATCAATGGCAACAGGACTGATTTGCGAATTTTCCGTGTTTCAAAGTCCGATTTACTACTGGGCAATGCGATGGCTGACACCATCCACTTTTCATATGCTACGCAAACCAATTTCACGGCAACCGGAATAAACAATACCGATTTCGACTGTGAAGCCTTCATAGTCACCTCCGACAGTATTTTCCTCTTTACCAAACGCTGGGTAAGTGGCGGTACTGCTGTGTATGGAATGCCTA
Source organism: Bacteroidota bacterium (assembly GCA_046095245.1). Classification (GTDB taxonomy): domain Bacteria; phylum Bacteroidota; class Bacteroidia; order AKYH767-A; family OLB10; genus JAJTFW01. Next base: position 801 of record JBJTJB010000558.1, read on the forward strand.
AATCGCCCGGCCAATACAGCGCTGTGCCGCTCGATTCGTTCAATACGCAAGGCTATATTACAGGAGCAACCCATCTCCCTGAAAAGCAGCTGATTGTTTTGTGCGGATACAACTCGTTCCTTCAGCCATTCCTGTACCTTTTGTACGATTATACAGGAAGTGATTTCTTCAGCGCAAACAAACGTCGCATACCGGTGAATCTCCCATTTCATCAGCTTGAAGGCATCGCCACTGCCGACGGACTTCGATATTATGTAGCGAACGAGGCCTTTTCGAGTTCGTTCACCAATGTGGCGCAGCAGCTTCACACCCTCAATCTTGATGCGTACCTTGATCATTACCTGAATCCCATCAGTACCGGATTGCCCGATGTGCCGGAAGCGTGGTTCAATGTGTTTCCCAATCCGACATTCGACATGCTCTGCATAAAACATGCAGGACACACTATACCCACGGATTACCAGATCATGGACAGCCGTGGCAACCTGGTTCAATCGGGAACATTCAACTCATGCATCCCAGTGAATGAATTGACATCCGGATTGTACTTCCTTCGCTTCGCGACCGGCCAAACCCGGCGATTCGTGGTTGAATAAAGACTACATCGGCAGCATCGTCACCAGCACACGTTTACATAGACCACAACAACGCGTTCACATACACATGAAACGATTTTACACAAGCTATCTGATCCTGGTCTGCTTACTGGCTCTCATTCAGCCGACCAGCTGCCTTGGGTCTGCTTCTTCACCCTATTTCCAACAGGAAGTCCGGTATACCATCCATGTGCGACTGGACGACACACTGCACCTGCTCCGTGGCGATTGGGAAATGACCTATATAAACCATTCGAAGGACGCACTACGTGAAATCCGGATCCACCTATGGCCGAATGCATACAGTAGTAACACAACGGCCCTGGCAAAGCAGTTGCTACGTGATGGCGATACGGAGATGTACTACATGAAACCGGATAAACCGGCAGGTAAGATTGACTCGCTGACGTTCAGTGTAGCAGGAAAGGTTCTTGAAACACGTATGCATAAAGAACATCCGGACATCTGCTCAATCCTACTGGATACACCGCTTGAGCCGGGTGACAGCATTACCATCAGCAGTCCTTTCCGGGTAGCCATTCCGCCGGGTAGTATTTCACGACTGGGCCACATCGGACAAGCCTACGCAATTACCCAATGGTACCCGAAGCCGGCTGTTTACGATCAAGATGGATGGCATGAGATGCCGTATCTGAATCAGGGAGAGTTTTATTCCGAATACGGAAGCTATGATGTTCACATCACAGTTCCGGCCAACTACGTGATAGGTGCAACCGGCGACATGCAGAATCCTGAAGAACTGAGCTGGCTTGAACAAAAAGCCCAGGAGCCCTTGAGGACTGAAAAAGACATGCGCTTCCCGGAGTCGGACACCCGATACAAGACACTTCGCTTTACACAGCGAAATGTACACGACTTCGCCTGGTTTGCCGATAAACGCTTCCAGGTTCGAAAAGGAGAAGTTGCCCTACCCTACTCCGGCCGCAAAGTGACCACCTGGGCGATGTTCACCCAAAAAGAAGCGCGGTTGTGGGAAAGAGCCATTGAATACATCAACGATGCCGTGTACCACTACTCGAAATGGGTTGGGGAATATCCGTATTCGCAGTGCACGGCAGTAGATGGAACGATATCAGCCGGAGGCGGAATGGAATATCCGAATGTGACCATTATCGGAAGCAGCGGAAGTGCTTTCCCTCTCGAGGTGGTGATCGCTCACGAAGTGGGACACAACTGGTTTTATGGATTGCTGGGTTCAAACGAACGGGAACACCCCTGGATGGATGAAGGGATCAACTCGTATTATGAGATGCGCTATGTATTGGAAAAATATCCACCTCAGAAATTCGGCAACCTGAATGAGCTCAGCAGTTCACCCAATGCGGCAGCGACGGTGTTGGGACTGAACCGGCTTGATTACAGGCAGACCTCCCGCTTCAGTTACCTGATGTCCGGTGCAGCATTTACCGAACAGGCCATCGGGCTACCGGCTGACCAATTCACGGGGATGAATTATGGCACAGTGGTGTATAAGAAAACCGCTGTAGCCATGGATTACCTGGCGCAGGTGTTGGGACAAGATCTATTTGATTCCTGCATGCACGCGTATTTCAGAGCCTGGGTGTATCGGCATCCGGGACCAAACGATATCCGCACTGTTTTTGAATCCGTTTCCGGACGAAACCTGGGATGGTTCTTCGACGGATTGATTCATGCGGAAGAAGGAAGTGACCCTTGCCTTCATCATGTACGCTTCGACAAAGACCAGGTACGCTTTGAGGTGACAGAGAAAGGTCCGGTCCCGCTACCTGTTGAAGTGACCGGCTACCGAGGTGATTCTGCCGTAACACGCCTATGGGTCGAACCCTGGAAAACCGGATTCAGTATTCCCTGCACCGGATGTGACCGCATCGAGATTGATGCGGATCGGCGTAGCCTGGACGTTAATCCAAACAACAACAGCAGTCGCTGGACGGCCCCACACCTTTCCTTTTTTCCGGGAATACGCGATCCGAAGAGAAACACGTTGGCCATCACGCCTGTGATGGGTTGGAATGCAACGGACCGATGGATGCCGGGACTGAACATCACAAACCTTGGAATACCCAACCAGCCCCTTGAATTCAGCCTGACGCCGTTGTACAGCATCAGCACGGGGCGGTTTAATGG
>JBJTJB010000559.1:0-5628 GCA_046095245.1 Bacteroidota bacterium
CAGATTTACTTACCTTGGCTCTCTCATACTGAAGCATACCAAACAATCCCATGAAAAAAATCCTATCACTTCTTGCCGTAGCGGCAATCGCATTCACCTCCTGCAGCAAGGACGATGACAACGGCGGTGGATCCGGCAGTGTCTCCCTCACCGTCGAGCAGAAAAACCGTGCAATCCTTATTGATTTCTCTGAAACCTGGTGCCCACCTTGCGGCAGCAGCGGTGGCCCCGGCTTCGATAGTTCACTCAGCATCGAGGGAAGCAAAATCACAGCCATGAAGGTATATGGTAGTTCATCGCCATCCTCTATGAATTCACCAATTTCCAATGGCATTGCAACAGCCTATAGTGTGAGCGGTGTGCCTGATTTCTGGGTCAACAACTCAGAACTCAACCCTGGTGGAGGCGTTTACAGCAGTGCGGCGTCTAACTTTAACTGGGTAAATAACAAGGCCAATGCTTTTGCAACTGAGCCTGTTGTTGCCGGCGTTGCGCTCTCGAAATCCTTCGTAGGCGACTCCATGAAAGTCAATACCCGCGTGAAATTCTTCCAGGAGCAGGCTGCCAATCAGGATTATAACCTGGCCGTCTACATCGTTGAGGATAATATCATTTCCAATCAGTCGACTAACACAGGTTCAGTGGCCAACTATCGCCATCGCAATTTGCTCCGCGTAGGGAATGCCAGTGTGTATACCGGTGTTTCCATCAACGCCAATGCAGCCATCGCGGTTGATCAGGTGTTCGACAAAACCTTCACCCTTCCTGTGGCTTCCACCTGGAACCGCAACAACCTGAAGGTGATTGGCGTGATCTGGAAAAAAGGAACCACCCCGGCTAAAGTGGTGAATACCAATTACATCAAGTAATACCAACCTAACCCTTTCATACGGCCGGTCTCCCTTGGGGGCCGGCTTTTTCTTACATGGCGTAGTACATGGCGTTTCATTGCAAGTCCATCAGACTAGGGCGGTGATCTTATCTTTATCGGTTTTACCTCTGACCAGGTGGTCGGATTTAGCATAGGAATGGAACAAGAACAGGAAGCACTGCGGTTATCGCAACTATCAGCCATTTTGGCTGAGGTGTTCCAGATCCATTTTTCTGAAGCACGGTTTTGGGTGACGGCCGAAATCATCGGGCTGAAGCAGAGCAGAGGTCATTGCTATTTGCAAGTGGCCGAGAAAGATGAATCGGGGACAACGCCCAAGGCGGAGTTCAGGGCCAACATCTGGGCGGGGCAATACCAACGCATCAGTCAGCGATTTTTTCGCATGACAGGATCACCGCTTCGCGAACAGATACAGGTCTTGATGCTGGTTGAGGTAAAGTACCATGAACGGTATGGGTTGAGCCTGATAGTGCACGACATCGACCCGGCCTTTACGCTTGGCCACCTTGAGCGGGAGAAGCGCCAGACCATCGATCGCTTGCGTAAAGAAGGTGTTTATGATCTGAACCGTAGTCTTCAATTGCCTTGTAGCCTTCAGCGGATCGCCCTCATTTCTGCCGAGGATAGCCGGGGGTATGAGGATTTCATGAACCGGCTCCATACGAACCCGTACGGATTCTCATTCGATGTGGTTTTATACAACGCTTTGTTGCAGGGTGATCTTGCTGCTTCCAGTATGGTCAATCAGCTGGAAGCCATCCTGGAGGCACACCGGCGAGAGCCCTTCGATGTACTCGCTGTCGTTCGGGGTGGTGGTGCTGCATCGGGAATGGAGTGTTTCAACCAATATGTACTGGCAGAGGCATTGGCGCGGATGCCGATACCGGTCATTACGGGTATCGGGCACCATGCAGACAACAGTGTGTGTGATGAGATTGCACATACGGTACGGATGACTCCGACGGATGTGGCCAATTTCCTGATAGAGCAACAGGCTTTTTTTGATGGCACCCTGGTGTCATACTGGGATCAGGTTTGTGATATTGCGCGAATCACACTCAGTGATGAACATGCATTCATGCAACAGGCCACGCAATCGCTTCTATCCGGTGTCCGGCTTTCCGGTACACGTGCCGCACGTTCGCTGGATCACGCCGCTTTCCGCTTAAAGCACACCACACAGCAGCAGGTGCTGGTTCAGGGCAGCACTGTGGAGGATCTAAGTCAGCGCTTGTCGCGCGAAGCCCGCTTACTCACACAGCTGGAATCCGCCGGGATGCAGGAGGGCATCAGTCGTTTGCGAGCAGCCTCAAATGCCTGTTTACAAACGTCCAAGGAAACACTCAAGCACCAGGAAGCCTGTGTGCACTTGCTCGATCCGGCTCAAGTGCTGCGACGCGGATACAGCTACACGGTATTCAATGGAAAAACAGTTACATCATCTTCCGAGGTTCATGCCGGTGATACCATTACAACGGTACTCCGCGATGGAACGCTGGAGTCGATTATTCAATGATCATGGCCGAAAAATTCAATTACGAGAAAGCTAAAGCTGAACTGGAACAGATCCTGGAAGAACTGGAACGCGGTGAAACCGGAGTCGATACCCTTGCACGCCATGTGAAGCGGGCAGCCGAACTGATACGGGCTTGCCGTGAGAAACTGCGGAGTACAAGTCAGGAAGTCGAAGGACTACTCGGCGGACTGGATGAGGAGTGATCCGGTTATTGCCTGACCCACATCTGCGTGCCGCTTGCCACACCTGTTTTCCAGCGGATGGTGTAGATGCCCGGAGGCAAGGCGTCGAGCACCTCACAACCCCTGCCGTTCGCATCCAGGCGAAGTATATCACGGCCTTGCATGTCCGAAATTTCCAGGGTCATATCACCTTGCTCCTTCGTGTTTTCCCAGCACAATTTTCCGGAGGAAGGATTTGGAAACAAGCGGATGTCTTTGGAGTTTTCAGCAGTCTGGATACCGGTCAGGGAGAGCCGCGCTACAATCGGTATATTCTCTACGGCGAGTAATCCGGTCCCACTCAGGTTAAACGTAAGACTTGCCGTACCGAGGGTTCCCGGTACCGCGTTCGCAATGCGCACATTCACCGCTGCAGCTTCACCGGGTTGGATGGTAAGCGGACCACCGCTTCCGGGTGCGAAGCCCAGAATGGAAGAGGGGTTCAGCGTGAGGTTAGAGCAGGTGAGGGGGGCATTGCCGGTATTGGTAATCCAGAACGCATAGTCGTTCGGAACCCCCGCATCAATCAGACCAAAGTCAATGGTGTCTTCCGGAAGATCATACGCTGCTGCAACCGTACCGATGGAGGTATTGCTGATGTTGGATATACGCTCAATGAACTGGGGATAATCAATGAACGGATTGCGGTTCAACTGCAGTTGTGCTATGCGATCACCGCGTAAGCGCTCACCTGCATCCGGCGGGAACTGTGTGTGCCATTGCCGCAGGATGCCCTCCTGCGTTGTCAGGAAGCCGGTGTAATTCTGGTACCGGAGTACGAAGTAAAACATGGCCCGTGCAGTTTTCCCTTTGTGTTCATCGCGAGGTTCAAACACGACATTGTCGCACTTACTTCCTCCCTGTGTCCAGGTGGGCGTAGATACGGTTCCGAATGGGAGGCTACCCCGCACGTTGTTGGCCTGATCATCCGTAGGAAAGAGGTGGTACAGGTCGGCACGCATCGGTTCGAGCGAACCGAAAAATCCTTGTGGAAAGGTGTGTTCCGTGTTGAAAGCAAAATTTGTCTGGCAGTCGGTGCGGTCGATATAACCTGTAGCCTTACGGCCTGTATATACGCACTCGATGGTGTTAACGGACGCTCCGGCTCCATTCACCTTCTCGTTATCGTAGGACATGAACATGGAATCGCGGGCGATCACATATCCGGCATTGAAGGTATTCCGCCCAAGCAAGCCGTTCAGGGTATCCTTCAGAACTTCCTCTTCCAGGTTCTCGGTATGGGCATAATACGGATTGCTGAAGCGTCCCTGTGCATTCAGGTTTACGCGAACCGCACCTTGGTGTCCATCGTTGAGAATGAACAATTCCGAGTTGTGATATACATTATGCCTTGGACTACAGGTGATCCACATGTTCTGGCTTCCGCCTGCAGGTATGGTGAAAGGGGAAGAGGATGTGCCGAAGGCGGCTTGTCCGTAGGTGGTATAAAACACAAATCCGGTTACCTGGATATCAAGTGGGCCTGAATTACTTAAAGTGATCTGCTGGCTGTCGGGGCTGAGTTCGGTAACGACTCCGAAATTGACCAATGCGGGTGATACACTGAGTGATTGTCCCCAGGTTCGACCTGCAATCAGCAGGATGAACACCAGGAAGATATAGTATCGGATTGTTCCGGCTGAGTTTGTTCGACCAGTAATATCGTAGGAGCTGGACCCTGAATTATGCGTGGTGCAATCCATTATTAATTGATTGTAGATCCGGGTGTCGTGTTGCGGGAGGGTTGAACGAACACCAGTTTTCCGTCGGCATCTTCAGCCATCAGGATCATCCCATTCGATTCAATGCCGCGGATTTTCCGGGGCTCCAGGTTTGCAAGCAGGGTCACCTGTTTGCCAATGATATCTTCCGGATTGAAATGCAGAGCGATACCCGATACGACAGTCCGCGTATCGATTCCGGTGTCGAGAGTCAATTTGAGCAACTTATCTGCTTTTTCCACTTTCTCAGCGGCTACGATGGTTGCTACGCGAAGATCCATCGCACTGAAGGTATCGTAGGTGGTAGAGGGCTTCTGTGGTTTTTGTGCGGTCGCCGCGGCTTCTTCCGTATTCAAGGCTGTTTTGGTGTTGTGTAATTTATTAATCTGATGTTGAATGGACTCGTCTTCGATTTTTTCGAATAGCAAGCTTGCCGAGCCCAGCACATGACCTGATTCTATACTGGTATGAACGAAGGCCTCTTCCCAGGAACGGGCGGGGATATTGAGCATGCTTCGTAGTTTTTCGGCCGAGTGTGGCAGGAAGGGTTCGCAGAGGTAGGCAAGCGTTGCCGTTACCTCCAGTGCGATACTCAAAACGGTTTCCACATAGGCCGGATTCGTTTTCTGGTGTTTCCAGGGCTCTGTATCGGCCAGGTATTTGTTTCCTGCACGGGCCAGATCCATCACATGCGATAGCGCTTCCCTGAAGCGGTATTTCTCAATGCTATCACGCACCAGCAGCGGAGCCTCTGCAACAGCCTGCAGGCAAATCCGTTCTGATTCGAGTAGTTCACCCCTGGCAGGAGCTTTTCCAGCATAATACTTTTCGCACAGCACCAGGGTACGGTTTACGAAGTTTCCTAAAATGGCAACCAGTTCATTGTTGTTGCGGTCCTGAAAATCCTTCCAAGTGAAATCATTGTCCTTGGTTTCGGGGGCAGATGCGCACAGTGCATAGCGTAAAACATCCTGCTTACCCGGAAAATCGGTTAAGTACTCATGCAACCATACCGCCCAATTCCTCGAGGTTGAAATCTTATCTCCTTCCAGATTGAGGAATTCATTGGCGGGTACCTGATCAGGCAATATGTAACCGCCGTGCGCTTTCAGCATGGCCGGAAAAATGATGCAATGGAATACGATATTGTCTTTCCCGATGAAATGCACCAGCTTGGTGTCGGGCGATTTCCAGTACTGCTCCCAATGCGGAGTCAGGGCTTTGGTGGCCGAGATGTATCCGATAGGGGCATCGAACCACACGTACAACACCTTCCCC
>JBJTJB010000560.1:0-1619 GCA_046095245.1 Bacteroidota bacterium
AATCATCTCCACACGTCTGTTTCTGCGTGCAGCCTCCACGTGCTGACGGAAGGCATATCCATCGCGGCAGGAGGTGGGATGAGGAACAGGTGCCAGCACCTCAACGGATGCCCAGAGGTAGGAATCCGATTCAACTTTCCCATCTGCTATGAGGCGCTCCACTTCACGCACCGCATCCATTGATTTCTCCTCTCCTTTAAGCAGTTCGGACATGGTGGTGGCGGCAGCCCGTCCGGCCCGATCGGCCGCATCGGGTACAGAATAAATCCGCTCGTTGAGATAAAGTCCGAGGGTTTCGACCCCTTGGTTCAGGAAAGAAATCAGTTTCATGTGATGTTGGTCAGGCTTCAAAAATTACCAATGGCTACCTTTGAAGCCGGGCGATTTCAAAACTGCCAGGAATTTATTCTAGACTACCATGCCACAGTACCATTCGCAGGGAACCATCCCGCACAAACGTCACACACAGTTCAGAAAACCCGATGGGTCGCTCTACGCCGAAGAATTGGTTTCCACCCACGGATTTTCCAATGTTTACTCACTCATTTATCACTGCCATGCACCTACGCTGGTCAAATCCGTAGGTGAGCCCTTTTCGCGGGAACCTAAAATAACACACCAGCGCTTTTTGCGTCATCAGAGTTTCGAGGGATTCAACATCGCCCCCGAGGACGATTATATCGACAGCAAAAAAGCGGTTTTGGTCAACGATGATTTACACATTGCCTTGGCCGCACCCCGAAAATCCATCACGGCCTACTTCCTCAAAAATGCCGATGCCGACGAGCTCATTTTCGTGCATGAAGGCAGCGGAACCCTTGAAACCATTTACGGATCGATCCGGTTCGGCTACGGTGATTACCTGGTAATTCCGCGCGGTACCATTTTCCAGTTGCATTTCGATACGCCGGACAATCGGCTGCTCATCGTTGAATCATTTTCACCAATTGAAACACCCCGACGTTACCGAAATGCCTACGGGCAACTCGAAGAGCATAGCCCGTTTTGTGAACGGGACATTCGCAGACCCCAGGACCTAAAAACGCACGATGAGGCCGGGGAATTCCGCGTGTTAATCAAAAAGCAGGGCATTGTTTATCCCTACGTTTACGCTACACATCCCTTCGACGCCATCGGCTGGGATGGGAACCACTACCCTTGGGCTTTGAATATCAAGGATTTTGAACCGATTACCGGCAGGGTTCACCAACCACCTCCCGTCCACCAGACTTTTGAGGCACACAACTATGTCATCTGCTCCTTTGTTCCGCGGCTGTACGATTACCACCCCGATGCCATCCCGGCTCCTTACAATCACAGCAACGTGGACTCGGATGAGGTGCTGTATTATGTAGACGGTGATTTCATGAGCCGAAAGCATGTCACCAAGGGCATGATCACCTTGCACCCGGCTGGTATTCCGCATGGTCCGCACCCCGGAACGGTCGAAAAGAGCATCGGTAAGAAAGAAACCCTCGAACTGGCCGTTATGATCGACACCTTCCGGCCACTTTGGCTGACGGAGGCAGGACTGGGAATCATGAGCGATGATTATTACAAATCCTGGATCGATTAAGGTGTAAACCTGCGCTCCGTGGCCTGTTGAAAATTCCATGGAA
>JBJTJB010000561.1:0-13227 GCA_046095245.1 Bacteroidota bacterium
AATAGCACGTCCATTAATAATAGCCCTTCCACTCGTGAAAAATGCAAGTCCGCTCAAATCGGAATTTATAATTGCCCTCCCATTTATAATGGCTCTGCCATTTATTATTCCTAGTGACTCAGTAATGTTTTGCTTGTGCTCTATCTGTAAATTACTTCTGAAAGAAGGTAGTTCGTTGGCCGCAATATTTGATGCATCAAATAGATAGGTGAAGTCGATGTCGGTTCCTAGAATTTTATCCCCATAGGTAATTGTCGTATCCTTCGGAGTAATCACCAGAGGCATGCGCAGCACGTTTAACAACCCGTTGTTGAGGGTGTAATTAAAGAAGGTGTTGAAGCCCGGATCATAGGTTCCTTGGTTCAGCACAATGGCGTACAGGCCTACATTGCTGAGGCTGTTTGCAGGTGTGCTGATGCTCAGGTTACTTAAGCCCAGGTCGCTGAGGCTGTATCCTGTCGTGTTGAGTGGGGCCCCGTCAACGGTGATGGTATAGGTCAGTGCAGGAACCACTTCGCCATATCGCTTCGTTTTATTGTCAGCAGTGACAACTACGTTTTTACGCACCGGATCGAAGAAGAACAAGGTGTCGGAGTTCCCGCCGTCGTTGATGTTGGGTACGATGGGAGGAGTGTATACGTACAATCCGTAATTCCCAAAGAAGGTAGGAAGGCTTGCCGTCAGTACACCTCCATTGACGAAGGAAGTCGGAAGGGTGTCGCCATTGAAGATCACAAGGGATTGCGTTGTGAAGAATTGTCCGTACACCGAAACGGTTGTTGGAGCACTCCCCGGACTCACACCAGCAGGTGTGTTGATGGAGTCGAGGTTGGGCGTCGGTGCGGCAAGGGTTTTCAAGGCTTCGAAGGCCTGGATATAACCGTTACCGGTTGCGAAATCGAAGCCTGGACCAGAAAGGTCAATCGTAGTGCTGGTAAGGATGTTTCGCACTTCTGCCGGCGATAAATCCTGGCCGTAGAACTTGGTTTTAGCTTGGATCAGCAAGGCGCCTACACCTGCTGCATGCGGTGCAGCTGCAGAGGTCCCGAAGAAATTCGGAAATGCATCCCCATCTACGTTGGGCCCACCAAGGGAAACAGTTGTGTTTCCACCATTGGGTGCAATCAGGTCGGGTTTGTTTCGAACAACGCCGTTTACTTCCGTTCCTCCACGCGATGAGAAATTCTGTACAGGCGGATTGAAAGGTGCTGGATTGAACGGAGGAGTGCTTCCGAAGTTAACAGCACCAAGCGTAATGGCTCCGTTTGCATTCGATTGTCCAACGATGGTCGATCCTCCGGTACTGTATTCGTTGAAGGTCAGTTCTCCACGGAATACAATGAACTGGAATTTCGAGGGTGTGTTGCCGGCTGCGCGGATAACAGCCAGGTTGGCTGTTACCGTTTGTCCTGCAGGAACTGTGAACGGTAATACTTCGAGTGGATCACCACCAAGGTTGTTGCGGTTGAATCCGAAGTAGCGGGTGCCGTACTGATTCGTCAAGAACAGGTCGTAGTCATTTACAGTACCCGTCTGGGTTTGTCCAAGCGAATAAATGGAGTCCTGCCATTGCATCACAATGGTATAGGTGCCTGCAGGTAGGTTTACACTGATGAGGTTGTCTCCACCGCCAAAGTCATGGGCCTGTCCATTAAGTCCCGCTGGAGCAGCCATCGGATTGAAGGCACTTTCGTAGGATTTGGATCCGAAGTTGCCCGCTGCTGCGAAGTACGATACGCCCATGCCAGCGGCCGAATCAACAGCCTGTGCAATGACACCATCTTGAAAGAATGGAGAGGTGATGAAGGTGATGTCGTCTGCAATTACATCGCAACCACCCTGGGCGAGCTCAAGAACGCCGAGTGCAAGGTCTCCTTCACTGATGACGCCCGTGCGGAATCCAAGATTGGCTCCGGGTGCTACATCATGTACCAGCTGAAGCATGGCCCTTCCTTCATCGCTGCGCTGTCCGTAGGGGTATTCTTTAAACACCTGTACCGGTGTTGTGCGTCCTGCCGGATTACCTGCTCCAGGCAAATCGCCGTTACCGATATCGATTCCGGCATTGTTCCCGGGAATGGTGTTGTAACTATCCGACAACACACAGACTTTGATTCCCGACCCATCAACGTTGAAGCCTTCACGGGCGATATCCGATGTTTGTGCCAGATCTCCCTGGGTAAGCGCGATACCGCTGTTGTTGATGCTGGGGTACACCGGACGTACATACACGATTTTGTCTTGAATGCCTACATTGAGCAGGCTGGGCAGATTCGCAATCGGATAACGACCGGTCAGTACCAACGGATTGAGTCCGTTCGGAATGGTATCGGTTAATCCGTAGCCGGGTGTCTGGTAAATCAGGTTGAATAAGGCTTGTGTCTGGCCCTCTACCGTTATGATTTCAATCCAGACAGTATCCGGGCTTGCGAAGAAGATCTGTTGAATCGTATCCAGTCCTACCAACAGGTAGTTGTTGTAGAGCGAAGTCAATTCGCAACCCAATTTACTGGTATCCTTTCCGCCTGGGCATGGTTGGTAATACGGAATGATGCAGGGCCCCTCTTCGATCACGACGGTGTCCGTGGATTCGCACCCGTTTAGCGGATTCGTTACCGTTAAGGTGTATGTACCAATGGCGTTTACTGTTGGATTTGCCGTGTTTCCGCCGGATACAATCCCGGGTCCCGACCAGGCGTACTGGGCTCCGTTCACAGTCGAGTTACCGTTGAGTTGTACCTCAAGGATAACGCAGGTGAGCGCGTTTCCGGTTCCGGCCTCTGCACCAGGTCTGTCAACATTCGTAGTGACCTCGACCTGATCACTTGCAGAACATCCGTTGGCAGGATTTACAACCTGCAGGGTATATGTTCCGGCTACATTCACAGTGGCCGAACTACTGTTTATGCCCGACACGATCCCAGGTCCGCTCCATGTAAAGGTGGCCCCGGGTGTAGTTGAGCTTCCCGTAAGTGTTGCAAGGGTATTGGTGCAGGTGATGCTCTGGTCGTTGCCTCCGTCCACGTCGGGAGGCGTGTTGTTGAGTGTAACCAGGACCTGGTCACTTGCCGTACACCCGTTTTGGTTGTTGGTGACTACAAGTGTATACGTGCCGGCAGCATTCACCAATACCGAGCTGCTGTTGGCTCCAGATACAATTCCCGGACCGCTCCAACTGTAGGAGGCTGAAGCAGCGCTGGTCGATCCGTTCAAGCTAATGCTGCTGATGCTGCAAGTCAGTTCAGCGTCGGTTCCGGCATTGACTTCAGGACTTCCTGTATTATTCGAGATAACAACGACATCAGACGCAGTACATCCATTTGCAGATGAAGTCACCGTTAAGGTGTAAGTTCCCGCTGCATTGATTGTCGGGTTTGCAGTATTGGCCCCCGATACGATGCCGGGTCCGGTCCAACTGTAACTGACTCCCGGTGTGGTTGATGAACCGGCAAGCGTAAGGCTGGTCAATGTACATGTAAGTGCATTGTCAGGACCTGCACTGACTGAAGGTGAAGTGTAGTTGGTTCCAACTACAACCTGATCGCTTGCCGTACATCCGTTTGAGGGATTGGTTACGGTTAGGGTGTAGGTTCCGGCTGCATTGATAAGCGGATTAGCGCTGTTGGCACCCGACACGATGCCCGGTCCTGTCCAACTATAGCTAACGCCGCTTGTGGTTGAGGAGCCCGATAGTGTCAGGCCTGTCAGGGCACAGGTTAAATTCACATCCGGACCTGCATTGGCGTTTGGTGTCACCAGATTGGAGGTCACTACAGCAACATCGCTCGCAACGCAAACTGAACCGGATGAAACGGTCAGCGTGTAAGTGCCTGCGGCATTCACCAACGGAGTTGCCGTATTGGCTCCCGAAACGATATTGCCTCCGTTGCTTGCTGTCCAGGAGTAGGTTACCCCTGCAGTTGTACTGGATCCGTTGAGGGTTGTGCTGTTGGTGACGCAATTAAGCACTTTATCAGGACCGGCATTGGCAACGGGTGTTTGGCAATTGATATAAGCTACGTAATTGGTAGTTACACCGCTGTTAATGTTTACTTGGGTGCCGCTCCACAAACAGCCATTTACTGATGTCGTTCCTGTCCCCGAACCCATCAGGATGCCTGCATAGGGGGCATACACGGTTCCGTTCCATCTGGAAACACCGCCCGAGGCACCGTTTGCGATGACAAATGCGTATGCATTACTGGTTGAGCCTGCTCCGTTGCCGTGGGTTTCAAGGTAAATACGTCCTGCTGTTCCGCCGTTGACTAGAGCGGTTGTGGATTTATTCAGGAAAGCGTTTCCTCTGACATAAATCCGGAAAACACCGTTGGGGTTGTTCTGAAAGTCAAAGCGCAGCGTGTTCGATGTGCCTGAGTTGTTGATGGAATTGAACACATAATCACCCGGACCATTCAAGGTCAGTGTGCGGTTCCCGCCAAGCGCCAGGTTGCCGTATGCTCCCGGAGTAATGGTGATGCTGGTCGAAATGTTTTGTGTTCCCGCAGCCGGCATGGTGGACGGAACAGGCAATGCTGGAAGTGCTGGTATGGAGGGTATAGCGTTGATTACCCCTCCGGCCGGTGTCGGTCCACTATAGGTGTAATTGGACGGCTTTGTTACACTACCGCTGATACTACCTCCGCCAACAACCACATTCCCGTTGGCCAAAATGCTTCCGGTAAGCGATAGGCTTGATCCGGTTTGCACGCTCGCAACGGTAGACGCATTGTCGTTGGCAGCGAAAATGCTTCCGCTCATCACGATACTGTTGGCAAACTCTACACGCTGCCCGCTGCGCACATTCGCAGAAATATTGCCAGAGGATTTGACAAGCACCTTGGCACCGACATTACCGCCGTTAACAGTATTCGAGCTACCAATAATCGTGGCATAACCCGGTGCCGGTGGAACCGTTGCGCCGCTGGCCTGATTACCGGAGTACAGTACAAATGAAGTGATGTCGAGTTGTTGAGCTTCGCAGAACAGAGTCAGGAAGCTGAAAAGGACAGCCAGGAACCTGCTGCCGGAGTTGCGGAGAAATGGCGTGGTTCTCATAGGAATGGGGTTTTTTGGTGAATGAAATGTATTGGAATGGGTGAAATTCATAACATGTAAAGGTTGTCATTGGCAAGCAATACTGCCAATTTTTTTTCACGCAATTTGGGGGTGCGCATATACCCCTCAACCAGCAGGTTTAATTAATTTAAAATATTGAAAACCAATATAATAATGATTAGAGAGGTTTTTTTTGTTCCCTCGCGAAGTTTATCAGTACATCACGAAAAAGGGTGACAGTACCGTGGGGGCTGCTCAAATGCACATCCCCATTGCCAGCGGCAATTGGGATTTTACCCATCAAACAGGTTGGCAGATTACCTCGGTCGCAGGCTCCCTCGGTGATCGTGGGGGCTGCTCAAATGCATATCCCCATTGCCTGCGGCAATTTGGATTTTACTTTTTCACCCCCTTTGCAAGCGAGCTTGCAGGGGTTTCAAAAGCAAAATCCCCCTCTTTTGCAAGAGGGGGATGTGCGCTTGAGGTCGCGAGCAGATTCGAACTGCTGTACAAGGTTTTGCAGACCTCTGCCTAGCCACTCGGCCACGCGACCAAATCAGTGTTCAAAAGTACGAAATACCTGTGAACCCTGTGGTATTCGGGTAACGAAACGCAGGCGGGTTATAAAAGGTTACGCCGATGGCAAACGTGACTTTTGTTAGGATTTGGTCAATTTATCGGTTGGATATACCAAATGCTTTGCTTTGAGCGTAATTTGGGTGTATCAATTTCCATTTCACATGAACAAGGCCATTGCAGGTTACCATATGTTGATGATTCTTTCAGCAGTCGACGAGCAGTTCAATGCACGCGAAGACAAGATCATCAAACAGTATCTCATCGAAAATTTTCCCGGACCAGTCGATCTCGATGGCGAAATGGAGGTGTTAAGCGGAATGGATCCCTCGGAGTATCTGCTCCACTTCAGCAATATGATGAACGTGTTTTATATGGATTCGAACGAGGACGACCGTACCCACTTCCTGGACTTTGCGGTCAAACTTGCTGCAGCCGATAAAAAAATCTCTCCGGCAGAAAACACGTTTCTCAACGAGCTGTTCTCAGCATGGGAAGCCAATTTTAGTTAACCATTTACAAAAAATGAAGAGAGCGGAGCAAAGGCCCCGCTCTACTTTTCGTACGCGCTCAATGATTAGGTAAAGGCATTGAATCCGGTTACATCCATACCCGTGATAAGCAGGTGGATGTCGTGCGTGCCTTCGTAGGTGATCACACTTTCGAGATTCATCATGTGGCGCATGATGGGATATTCACCGGTAATTCCCATACCGCCGAGGATTTGCCTCGCTTCGCGGGCGATTTGGAGGGCCATGTTCACGTTGTTGCGTTTGGCCATTGAAATCTGTGCAGGAGTTGCACGGTTTTCATTCTTCAATACTCCCAGGCGCCAGGTCAGCAGTTGTGCTTTGGTGATCTCAGTGATCATCTCAGCCAGCTTCTTCTGTTGGAGCTGGAATCCTCCGATTGGACGACCGAACTGAACTCGTTCTTGTGAATAGCGTAAGGCCGTGTCGTAGCAGTCCATGGCAGCACCGATTGCTCCCCAGGCAATGCCATATCGTGCTGAATTCAGGCAGCTCAACGGTCCTTTCAGTCCTTTTACATTGGGGAGTATGTTGGCTTTTGGAACGCGCACATTGTCAAAAACAAGTTCGCCGGTTGCGCTTGCACGCAACGACCACTTATTGTGTGTTTCGGGTGTACTGAAGCCGGGCATATCCCGCTCAACGATGATTCCGCGAATATCCCCCTCAGGGTCCTTTGCCCATACAACAGCCAATTGTGCAAAGGGTGCGTTGCTGATCCACATCTTCGATCCGTTCAGAATCACGTGATCTCCGTCGTCGGTGTAATGGGTAAGCATTCCGGCAGGGTTGGATCCGTGGTTGGGCTCGGTCAATCCGAAACAACCCATCCACTCACCGGAGGCCAGCTTCGGAAGGAATTTGCGGCGCTGCTCTTCAGATCCGAACGTGTAAATCGGGTACATCACCAGGGAACTCTGGACCGAGGCTGTTGACCTCACACCCGAATCGCCACGCTCAATTTCCTGCATGATTAACCCATAGCTGATCTGATCCATGCCTCCGCCGCCGTACTCGGCCGGGATATATGGTCCAAACGCACCGATTCCGGCCAATCCGCCAATGATCTGGTTGGGAAATTCAGCGCGCTGGGCATAATCTTCAATAATCGGTGAAACATCGCGCTTCACCCATTCCCTGACGGAGTCGCGCACCAGGCGGTGCTCCTCGGTCAGCAGTTCATCCATCAGGTAATAATCATGTCCCTGAAAACGGTCTTGTGGCATAGTCTTTCTTTCTGTTGAACCCGCGCAAGATAGGGGATACGCAGAGCGGATGCAAAAATAAGAAAAGGCCGGCCTCGCTTCTCAGGGGCGACTCACTTCAAAAGCGTAAAGGTTGTCGTTGTTAATGTACAGGATCCGGTGCGGTACCCCCGATTGCTTCAAATGGTCTTTGACCACCCGGTTGAGCCGGCGGCATTGCCTGAACATCATTCTATTCCAGAAAAGGACTACGGTGTAAGCCTCTTCCGGAGCCACCTTGGGCTGTTTGTCGGTCGTATTGAAGGGGTTGGCTTCGCGCATGAGTGCATCGAAGCTGAGCAGGGAATCGAGCGGAGCCGCCGATTGGGGTGGAAACGTCGAAAACTGGCCATTGCCGGCCCAGTCTAGGTTCGGGAAACCCGGAGCATAGCAATTGATGAACCAGGCCTCCGGGTATTGTCCATGGCCGAAGTATAAAGCCTGTATTGGCTGGTAGTGGTTCTTTTTCTGCAGGCGTTTTTCCGTGGTATCAAAGATGTTAAGCAGGTAGTAGTAACCTGTGTCCAGGGAATAACTCTGGTCCTGCTCTGCGGGAAGTCGTTTCAGCAGGCGTGCATGCTGTTTTTCGCTGAGGCGTTTGGGTTGATGGTAACCAAGCATTCCTTGCATCAAGGCATTGCATGAGCTCATGAATAGCATTGCGGCCAGCGCAGCGGTCATCAGGAATCGATTCATCGTGTTCGGTTTAAACGACCGGCGCATACGCGCCGGTCGTTGGGTTGACCCACTCAGAATTCAAAATTAGCATCGATTTTAACGGTTCCCAAGGGGTTGTCCGATTTGTCAATTCGGTACTCTCCTTTTTTCAGGATGATTTCCCGGTAGCCGAAGGCCAGGGCGACATCCGCCGGAAGCCGTTTGTCACTGTAGAGGTAAAAGGTGTTTTCATGGTCCATGGCCGGGTCCGGATCACGTTGGATGCTAAGGCGGATGTGTCCATCGACTTCTTCTACCTGGGCCTCTCCGAGGTCTGTGCCCTGGGTGCGCAGGTCTTTGGTGGTTACAATCAGGCAAATTCCTTTTTCGCCTTCGCATCCTTTGCCGTCGTCAGAAGGATGTACGCGGGTTCCGAAGATGATTTTAATGCGTGCCTGCTGTTGGGCAAGGACATTGCTGGTGGTTAGGAAAAACAAACTGCTGATGAAAAGGGTGTTGTTGAAGAGGGTTTTCAGAATGTGATTCATGGTGTTTGGTTTGAAGGTAAGGATGTAGAGTTGAGTCCGTGCTGAGGTGACGGAAACCTGCATCAGGACACTCCTGCCGGAGGCGCTGCGCGATGTGGTTGACTTCCGGTGCCGGCGCACCTAAGTCATTCCGGAAAAGGTTCGGTTCATGTGCGGAGTCGGTTCAAGTCTGGCTCAGGGTCTTGCTGTTCCTGCCGTCTGCCGCAATCGGACGAATCGTCTGAAAATAATCTGTCGCCAACCCGAAAGTACGTACGGGTTCATCCGATGACGCAACGGAATCCTGAAGAAATGAACACAACCGTGTTAATGGCTAAAAGAGCGGAACAGGCTGGTGACCTCTTCATCCTCCACGGGGCTGAAGTCGGCATAGTATTCACCCACACTCGAAAATCCTTCGGGCTCATACAAACAGACAAAGCGATCACAGGAGGTCCCGATCCGTATTCCGGTACCCGGAGGAGCCACAGGGACGGCGACAATGATGTGTTGAGCTCCCCTCTGGCCCAAATCCCGAATCGCTTCTAACAAGGTGCTGCCGGTTGCAATTCCATCGTCAACTAAAATCACGTCCCTGTTTCTGACATCGGTAACTGTTGCAGTCCCGGTCAGTTGTTCCTGTCGTTCATGCAGCAGTGAGCGGATTCGCGTTGTCTCGTTCTTGATGTATTCCATGTCGATCCGCTCGGCTTCCGGACGCAAGTAAATTCCATCGGCAGAAACCGAACCGATGGCATATTCGGGATTATCGGGATGTCCGATTTTTTTGACCAGTTCCAAACCCAGCGGAAGCTGAAGTTGGCGGGCGATTTCGGCGGCAACCGGTACACCCCCTCGGGGAATACCTATTACAAGGGTATCACTGTTTCGTAAGTCCTCAAGCTTGTGTGCCAGTTGTTTTCCTGCATCAATACGGTCAACGAATAAGGGATGCGATCCGCTCATGGGTTTACATGTGCCGACCTGAAGTGGTCTAAAAACCAGTCACGGGCAAGGATGCCCGCCTGATCCAGTGTGCCTTCTTCTTCAAAGAGATGGCTTGCACCTTTCACAGTACACAAGGCTTTTTCTGTATGGAGCATCGAAAGGGCTTGTCGGTTCAGGGCCAACACTTCTTCATCGAGTTCACCCACAATCAAGAGGGTGGGCGATTTCACTTCTGGAAGGAAGGTTTGAGCCAGGTCGGGTCTGCCTCCCCGCGAAACAACCGCACGAATCAGTTCGGGAAGCCAGGCGGAGGCATGAAGAGCGGCTGCAGCCCCTGTCGATGCACCGAAATAACCGATAGGCAGGTGTTGCAACTCCGGACGCTTTTTCAGTTCCATGGTAGCCAGCAATAAGCGTCCGCTAAGCAGGTCGATGTTGAACCGGTTGGCAAAGTCATCGTCTTCGCGATCGGTCAGTAAATCCATCAGGAATGTCGCCATACCGGCTTGCTGCAACATAGCTGCAATGGTCTTGTTCCTGGGGCTGTTTCTGCTACTGCCGCTGCCGTGTGCAAAAATCACTAATCCGACGGCCTGATCAGGAACGGTAAGGTCTCCGGAGATGTGTCCCCCGGAAACTTCCAGCTCAATGATATTTGATAAACTCATTGCGGGCAAATGTAATTCCTCGTTTTTCCCACACGCATGACCGTATTGGCGATTGGCGTGATATGCATCAGATTCACTCTTTGTCTGATTTTTTGTTCAATACCCAATAAAGCCCTTTGACATTCGTCCGCCAGGTTTTCATGAGTGCTACAAGCAGGATTTCCTCGAGCAGGTCAGCAACCGTGATGGCTACGGCCAGCCAGTACAAGGGCATTATGGGCTCAGGAAGCAGGAAAAGAAGAATCAGGAAGCTGCCCTGTACGATGGCCGCAACTTTTGCAAGGTAGGTGTGAAAACTGGAAAGCTTACCGTAGCGGATCAAGGCGAACAGGATCTGAGCAATGAACAGGCTTACCATCACGGCAATGCTTATCCGAAAATCATGCAGGAAACCGTTCTTGAACACATATACGCCATAGATTCCGGCCAACACCGTCAGATCATCCCCGATCGAGTCCAGATAAGCCCCGAAGGTGCTGCTCACATTCAATTTACGCGACAAGGGCCCGTCAATCAGATCGGTGAAAAAGCTCAGTGGCAGCAGCCATTGAAACCAATCAAGGCGTCCGGCGCCCGCCAAAAGGAACAAGGCAAGGGACGCAAGTACGCGGTAGCCCGTAATGGCATTGACCAGAAAAAAGCCGGGCTGTTTCATGTTGTTTTTACTCCTGTTTCGGGTGGCGCAATTATTCCACCAGATCCACTTCTTCCACCTGGATGATTTCGCGCGTGACCGTATTGCTGAGGATTGCGATAAGCTTCACACGGTCGGCAACCGCATCGGCAGGAGTCAATGTGCCCGAGTAATTCCGGTTGATGCTGGTACCAGCCGTAAGTACCCCGAGGTTTTCGCCGTAGGTTCCATTCAGTGATCCACGCAATACGTGGTTGTGTTCGTAGTTCTGCACATCCGAGGGACTGGCGGTCTGGTCTTTTTGCCAATTGATGATGCTGTCTTCGACAAAGTAAATGGCAAGCTGGCAGGCATCAGCTATGTCATTTACCGCTTGTACATCCACATCAGCGGTAACGGCACGTGTACTTGGATTGTAGGCAGGTGTGATACTGATTTTAGCATCAGCAGGCTGACTCAGCCAATCAGATATGCGATCTTCCCATGCACCCCAGTCCAATATCCAGGGCTGACCCGTTGCCGGATTGTTCATTCGGTTTATCATGCCTTTTGGGAAAGGTTGTCCGATAACTCCGAAGTCGGTCGCAATCTGCGTTGCAAGCGGGGTTCGGAAATCATACGTGTAATAGGGTGCCCCGGTGGGGTAAGGGTTCGCCCAAAAGTCAGCGTGGACCGCCATTACAACCACTTGCTCTCCGAAGAGCGAATGCAAGCGGGTGGCTTCACGGTGGGCATTGGGACAGGCCTGGCAGGTGTGACCTGTGAAATCTTCAATGAGTACTTTTCGGACAGCCGAGTCGGTAGGAATTGTTACGTTGTTTCCATTACCATATGGTGCCTCAATTTTATCACAGGCCGAGCACAACACGAGGAGTGCGAATACAAGGATGCGGTTCATGTCTTTTTGTCTGTTGGTCTAAGGTAAGGATTGACAGATCAGAAGCGGCTGCTGATGGTAAGGGTGAGTCCGTTGCTGGCCGGAACAAAGCGGCATACTCCGCCTACGCACAGGAGTCCGGCACGCTGTCGGGCCCATCCGGCGCTGATGCGTGTTCCACCGCTTACATAGGTGATTAGCCCGTTGTAGTAATGGAAGCGTTCACTTTTGATATCATTCCCATAGTTCCATTCGTCAAACACGGCTATGCTCCAGCGCTGGTTGAAATAGACTTCCACCAGTGCCATCGCCCAGCTTCCGCGGTCCTGCTGGGTGTAGAGGTGTTCCAAATCGATTCGGATGCTCTTTTGTCCTCCGAATTTGTGCGTGTAGTCGAATACATTGAGGTGTGCAGTCACCTCTCCGCCTTTCCCTTCCAGCTTGGTTTTGTCGTAAATCATGTACACATAGCTGGCTACGAATTTGCTGCTCTTGCTCAGCTTTTTGCTCACTTCAATGGTGGCCTCCTGGTAAAACCGATCCTCACCGATGGCAAAAAAGTCGGAGTCGTATCCCAGCGTATCGTCGAGGTTCTTGCGCTCGATGTCGTTCACAGCGGCAAAACTGAGCAGGAAGGTGGTGCCGAACTCACCACCCAATTTACTCTTGGGCTTGGCAGTATAGTACACTTCGGCTGAGCCGCCCATCTCGCCCAGCAATTGGGTTGCGTAGGGATACAAGGTCGCCAAACGGTAGGTTTGCTGCCGGTTTACGGCCGGGAGGTAATTGATGAGCAGGCGGTTGCCGCTCACATCACGATCCGACCTGTAGTCCATGTTGTCTACACGTTTTGCACTGAGACGTACGCCCAGACCTTTTTTGGCATAGGTCAGGTTTGTGAAGAAAGATTCCCCGCTGTTGTAGGTGTATTCGTTCGACAACGAAGGGTCGTTGATTTTGTAAGCGTATTCGGCGTCGAAGCTGAACTTGCCATAACCAAGTCGGAATCGTCCTGCACCGTTTCCCACATTTTCCGGAAGGTTATACGAGACCTTCGTGTCACGCTGGTATTTGCTCACAAAACTTCCGCCCAGCGTAATGCGCAGCTTGGAATCCTTCATGGTCGACATCAGGTCGTTGAGTTGAAACTCTCCGTCAATCCCGCGAACAATTCCGGCCGAGAAATCAAAGAAGTCACGCTGTCGGCCAATGACACCTTTCAAGGTGATTCCGGGTTCGGGTTGGAATACGGCCCTTACACCATCGAGGGCATTGTCAATACCGAGGTTGGGTTCCCAATACGATCGGAGCACGAGGCCGTTACCGAACTGCTCGTAGAAGTGCCCGGCTGTAACCTGAAGTTTATCGCCCGAGTAGGTGAGGTAGCGGTTCACCAGCCCGTTGCCCCGGTAGTTCTGATCAAAACCTTGAATGGCATTGAGGTAGCTCTCGTAGCGGACACCCATGCTGAGGTTACCATACGTGTAGGATAAACCCATAAAGGCGTTGTT
>JBJTJB010000562.1:0-2784 GCA_046095245.1 Bacteroidota bacterium
AAAAGAAAAAAACGCTAAAAGCGGGTTATTTCTTGCATTTTCATATATTATTGAAATACAAGTATTTAAATCTAACCTCATTACAAGCCTGATATAGGCTGTAAAGCTTAAAATACTGATATTCTGTATTTTATGAAAAAACTGACAATTATGAATTAAACCCGGTTCAGGTAAAAAAACGGACCCTGAAAACAATACGTTCACCAATTAAAAATCACCGTTGGCGGGCACTTGATTACGCCGGACTGGTCTTTTTTTCCCGATTTCTGCAACCATTTACTCCTAAAAAACGAACAAAGGGAAGCCTGGTCAAACACCCGACCGACAGCAAAACCAATGCGTCATAACCGACGAAGTCCGAATCCCTGCCGGTACACCTGGTCATTCATCCTGTGTGTCCTGTTGTGTTTAAACAAACCTGCCGCAGCATCTCACAGTTCAGGGTCCGACATACGCTACCGTCACATCGGTGGTATGACCTATGTCATAGAAGTTGGGTTTTATAGAGATTGCGGTGGTGTTTCTGAACCATCCAGCATCGTAATCCGTTGCCAGAGTGCATCCGCTGGATTCAGCCTGAACATTCCTGCATACAAATCGACCTTTCCCGGAAATGGATCAGAAGTCACACGGCCATGTCACTACATGCCATCTCAGTGCAATGGAGGATTGAATGGAGGGATCCGCAAGTGGATGTA
This sequence comes from Bacteroidota bacterium, assembly GCA_046095245.1. Taxonomy (GTDB): domain Bacteria; phylum Bacteroidota; class Bacteroidia; order AKYH767-A; family OLB10; genus JAJTFW01. Next base: position 699 of record JBJTJB010000562.1, read on the forward strand.
TGCCGGTCAAATCACCTTGCCCTCCAGGCAAAGCGACTGGACGTTCAGCTACAGTGTATGTTGCCGTAACTGCGCTATCAGCACGATTTCCACGCCCTGCGCATCGAACTCGGCCTTGTATGTAGAAGCTACGCTCAACAACCTGAGTACGGGCGACAACCAATCGCCGGCCTTTGACCAGGTTCCGGTGGCCTATGTATGCCTCGGACAGACATATCGTTACAACCACGGCATCCGGGAAGTGGAGGGCGATTCACTTTCGATTGAATTGGTCACACCCATGACCGGGCCCGGATCGACCGTCAATTACCTGAGTGGTTATTCAGCAACGCAACCGCTTGCTACAAGCGGCACCTTTGAACTTGACCCGATTTCCGGCGATATCACCTTCACCCCTCAGCAAATCCAAACCACGGTACTGGCCATAAGGGTAAAAGAATACCGAAACGGGATCTGTATCGGCTCAGTGGTTCGCGACATGCAAGTGCATGTGCAAGGCTGCAACAACAACCTTCCGTCCTTGTCCGGTATCAACGGAAGCACCAACTACTCCATTGGAGCATGTCCGGGTGAACAGATCTGCTTTACGATTGAAAGCGGGGACAATGACCTGAACCAACAACTAAGTCTGGCAACAGACAGTGGTATTGCCGGAGCACAATATCTTGTGTCGGGAGGCAGCCGCCCCATCATGCAATTCTGCTGGACACCCCAAGCGCAGGATGCGGGCATAAATCCGAAGCGATTCAACGTAACAGTTTACGATGATGCTTGCCCCTACAACGGATCGAGGACCTATTCCTTTCTGGTGTTTGTAGGTGGGCCGCGCTACAGCATCCGCGAAACGCCCATCACGTGCAAGGATGGATCAGATGGTGCCTTGTCGGTGCTGTCCGGTACTGGAAACTATTCCTATTTGTGGAGTACAGGTGCAACAAGCCAGCATATATCGGGCCTAAGCAGCGGCACCTACACGGTCACCGTTTCTGCCGGAAGTGGCACCTGCAGCACGACACGCAGTTATACCCTGTACAATCCGACAGAACTGACTGTTCAGGGACAAAGCACCCCGGCATCGTGCAGCCAATCTACCGATGGAAGCATCTCCCTCAACATAAACGGAGGACATGCCCCGTACACCTTTAGCTGGAACAATGGTGCTAACACACAAATTCTGGCCGGTATCCCAAGCGGCCTGTACTCCTGCGTAGTGCGGGATAGTAACGGATGCCAAACCGACACCAGCCTTCAAGTCAACGCAGGAAATGGTCCTGAGATCCAGGAAACCATCACCCATGTGGATTGAAAAGGGGCAAGCACCGGTGCAATCGATATTCTTCCAGGAATGAACGTCGGCTCACTTTCATTTCTCTGGAGTACGGGAAGCAACCAACGGGATATCCACCAACTTCAAGCGGGGACCTACACCGTAACAGTGAGTGCAGGCAACGGCTGCACGGCCTCAGAGTCTTATACAATTACACAACCCGATTCGGCAATCTCCATGATAGCCTTCGTCCAGGGTGAGCGCTGCATAGGGAGCGCCGACGGAAGCATCGTGCTTGCTGTTACAGGCGGAATCAGTCCCTACCAGTTCAATTGGCCGGATGGTTCACATCTTTCGGCACGTAACAACCTGAGTCCGGGAATACACGAAGTTGAACTGACCGATGCCGCAGGCTGTGTGCACTTGAAAAAAATTCATGTTCCGGGTCCGGAAACAGAAATCAGTGCCTTGCCGCAGATTTCACCTGTTACGTGTTTCGGTGCGGACGATGGTTCCATTCAACTGGATGCCATTGGAGGAACCCCACCCTACTCCATCCGATGGAACACCGGAAGAAAAAGCAATACACTTTCCTTGCTATCAGCCGGAATTTACACTGCCAGCATCAGCGATGCTAATGGCTGTACCACAAGCCTTCAGTTCAACGTAACACAACCGCTGGAGCCCCTTACTGCAAATTTCACGTCCGAAGCCTTCGATTGCGCACACTCCATTCCAGGGAAGATCATCGCATCGGTATCGGGTGGTACATCACCCTATCGATTCTCCTGGTCGAATGGTGACTCAACAGCACATATC
>JBJTJB010000563.1:0-1636 GCA_046095245.1 Bacteroidota bacterium
TTCACCTGGTTCGCACCCAGCTTGAAAAGTCGCGCGAATCGTTGGTTCGGCTCGATAAGGATCTTGCCCGGGAAGTCATGGTCAATGAGAAACGTGTAAACGCCTTCGAATTGAAGGTAGACAGGGACTGCGAAAACACCATTGCATTGTTCAACCCCGTGGCGATTGATCTGCGATTCGTGCTGGCATGCCTCAAAATCAATTCGAACCTTGAGCGAATCGGAGATATTGCCGATGGTATTTGCCAATTCGTACTCAATATCAAGATGGAACCTGAAAAGGACCTGTTGGAGACTACCCGCATGATGGAAATGTTCGACACCAGCATTGAAATTCTGGAGGAAGTGCGTTTGGCATTTGAGAATGAGGACACACGGCTCGCACGCAGTGTTTTCAAGAAAGACGAATTACTGGACGAAATCAACATGAATGCAAACCAGGCGGTTGCTGAATTCATCAAGAGTCATCCGGACCGTATCAATCAAAGCCTCTATCTCCTCAGTTCAATCAGAAAACTGGAACGTGTAGGTGATCAATGCAAGAACATTTCAGAAGAGATTATTTTCTATATTGAAGCCAAGGTGCTAAAGCACAAATCGCGAGAGCAGAAACAAGCCTAACGGAAGTCCGGACTGATCAATCCTACCAATTGTTCATGTACGACACCGTTGCTCGCCACGATGCGACCATCGAAAAGCGCATTGTCGCCCGCGTAAAAACCACTTACCGTACCACCTGCCTCCTCCACCAATACGATCCCACCAGCTACATCGTAGGGCTTAAGTCCTTGCTCAAAAAAGCCGGCAAACCTTCCTTCGGCTACATAAGCAAGATCGAGCGCTGCTGACCCTATGCGGCGAACACCCCTTGAGCTACGAAGACAACGTTCAAGTGTTTCAAGGTACACCCGTGCATTATTGAAATCCGTGTACGGAAATCCAGTCGCAAGCAGCCCCTCACTGAGGTTACGTATTGCAGAACAGGAAATCACACGCCCATTCGAATAGGCTCCTCCACCTTTCCAGGCGTAATAGCATTTATCCGAAGTCACTTCGTGAACAACGCCAACAACCGGAACCTGCTTGTACACCAGGCCAATGCTGACGCAATAAGCGGGAATCCCATGGACGAAATTCGTCGTACCATCAAGCGGGTCGATGATCCACGTCCAGTCCTTGAATCCGGTATTGAGGGTGTCTTCTTCCGTATAAAAACCAGCGCCCGGAATCAATGCCGACAGGCCTTCCACCAAAAGTTTCTCGCTGTTCCGATCCACATGACTAACGAGATCATTCAATCCCTTGTGCTGGATGGAGTCCGCTGAAAAACCCAGCGCCTCATTGCGTATGTACTCTGCGGCCAGGGCAACGATTTGCCGCGCCTCGTTGCAAATGTGCTTAAGATCCTGATTGAACATGTGGTGGTGCTATTTTCTTCACAGCCAGCAAACCGATCAGGCCTGCAATGATCAATGCAGAAGCAATCACCATGGCTTGCGTCACTTCCAAGCCCAGGAATGAAAAGGTGTTGTTAACGCGAATCTGTTCGATAAGCAAACGTTCAAATCCATTCAATAGCAGGTACAATGAAAAAAGCTGCCCCGGCACTTTGAATGAAGAACGAAACGCCCACAATA
>JBJTJB010000564.1:0-1831 GCA_046095245.1 Bacteroidota bacterium
CTGCCCCATAGGAATACACCAGGTATTCGCCCGCCACCGCTTTCCAGTAGGCAAGCTGCGGCATCCAGGCCAGGAACACGCCGAGCAATACAACTACTGCGAGCATTATCGGCCCGGCCGTTCGGACGTTTCCGGATCGTGGCCAAACCAACAACACAACAAAAACAAGGAACACGGCATTACTCATCCGCAACAATGTAATCAGTCCGAACACCACACCGAACAGCAAACCCGTTTTCCAGTCTGAAGACTGCCGAAACCGTAACAGCAGGGAAACGGCTGCAGCAAGAAGAAAAAAACTGTGCACATGCGACATCAATGCATCGGCTGTTGCATAAAAAAACAAATTGGTTCCTGCGCCGATAATAACAAGCGTAATCGCTGTGCTGATATCACTGAAGCCTTGCCGTAACAGCAAATCACGGAGGATGAACAGACCCATGGCGAACCAGAACAAGGCTCCGACCAGCATGAATACCCTATATGGAAGGGAAAAGCCCGTGGGGGGATATCCGAATTTTTGGGCCAGCTGATGGGCGATCAGAAAGAAGGGGGCCTCCATCAGTGCGACTCCGCAATTCATTTTGAACACCTCCTTCCCTTTCTCGGTGGTTACAGTCCACAACCAATACTTCCCTTCATCGTATTGATAATCGCTTTTCTCCGTCTTGAGGTCTTTGAAAATGAAGTAAGCCGGCAGATAACCATAATAACTTCTGGCGTCGTGGGTGATAACACCCTCATCCTGCTTCCAATGCCCCAGTACGCCGTTAAACAGCATGGCTGTGGCAATCAATGCGACAACGGCCCACAGTGAAAAACCGTTACTGACCGAACCGGAATCAGTGCTCTTGCTTTCCAACCGAAGGCGATGAAGAGATTGAGATATTGGTATCGTTCACCACATAAAGGGGTCTTTTGCGCACGTTATTTCCGAGCCGGCTGATATATTCCCCTATGATGCCGATACTGATGAGTTGCACACCTCCCAGGAACAGGATGGTCAGCATGAGTGAGGTCCAGCCTGGAACATATTCCTTGATGATAAAGCGCGAATACAAGGTATACAGAGCCATCAGGAATGCGATTCCCGAAACCAGAAAACCGGCTATGCTTGCAAACTTGAGCGGCAGATTGGAAAATCCGGTGATGCCATCGATTGCCAAGCGGAACATTTTCCGGAAGGTATATCCGGTCTTTCCCGCATTCCGCGAATCACGATCATATTCAATGAACGTTTGCCGGAATCCGGCCCAGGCGATTTGCCCACGAAGAAACTTCTCCTGCTCGGGCATTTGCTTCAACACATCGACCACACTGCGATCGATGATCCGGAAATCGCCGGTATCCACCGGTATCGGCACATTTGTGATACGCTGGAGCAAGCGATAAAAAGAACGGGCTGTGGCCTTTTTCAACACAGACTCACCCTGTCGCGAACGACGCTTTGCATAAACGACCTCAAACCCTTCGCGCTTCCGGTTGAGCAGGTCGCTAATCAACTCAGGCGGATCCTGCAAATCAGAATCGATGATGACCACATGTTGGCCGCAACAGACATCCAATCCGGCGGAGACTGCAATCTGATGTCCGAAATTCCGGCTGAAATCAATGAACTTGACACCGGTGTCGCGCAAGCATAGCTGACGGATCATCTCCAGCGATCGGTCACGGCTACCATCGTTTATGAAAATGATCTCATAGCTGAGATCCTCTGCGTCCAGCACACGTTTAACGCGATCGTAGAGCAGTTCCACATTCTGCTCTTCGTTGTACACCGGAACAACAACGGATATCTGGGCGGCCATAATGAAGGGGGTCAGTCGATAAT
>JBJTJB010000565.1:0-2433 GCA_046095245.1 Bacteroidota bacterium
GCACATATCATGGCAACACCGGGCAACTTTGTAGTCGAAGTAGTAGATGCCCATGGTTGTCGTTTAACGAGCAATGCCCAGATAACAACCAACCGCGACCTGGAGATTCAAGCCGATGGTGACGGAACCTTGTGTCCGGGCAAAAGCATCACCCTTACCTGCTCGGTATCCGATTCATCAAGCATTCAGTGGTACTTTAACGGCACGCCATTGCAAGGAGCCATCCAAAAAAGGTTCACAACTGCTGCTGCAGGAACGTACACAGCAACTGCCGTCACAAGCTGCGGCGAATTACACTCCGCGCCCCTGCGCATCGTTTCACAGGCACCCACAGATATCGCGGTTTGCAATACGCAAATCATCTGCGAGGGCGAATCGACAGAACTTTGGGCAAATGGAGGCACACGCTACCGGTGGTCGCCCGAGAAAGGACTCGACGATCCGCACGCCCAACGACCCCATGCCAGTCCGGACAGCACCACGACTTACACCGTTACCGTGACGGATGAATCGGGTTGTGAAGCCACGGCTGAAATCACTGTCACCGTTCTATGCGACACACTGGATCTGCCAACCGGATTTTCGCCGAACGGAGATGGAATAAACGACACCTTCATCATTCCCTGGATTACGGAATACCCGGACAATGCACTTTTTGTTTACAACCGGTGGGGAAACCTGGTGTTCAAGGCCCGAGCCTACACGAACGACTGGGATGGCCGAGGCAACCAGCAGGCGGCATTCATCGGAGGAGATGTGCTTCCTGAGGGCACCTACTTCTACCTGATTGACCTTAAAAACGGGAAAAAACCGGTTCAGGGCTACCTGCTCCTTAAGCGCTGAGGAATACAAGTGGGGTTATCAACACTGGAGTATGGATAGCCGCCTAAAGCGATGGGCATTCCGCTCCTGTGCATGGATACCTTTGTAACTTCAGAAACCACTCACATAACTATGCAAATGCAACGATTCGTTCTGGTCTTAACCCTGGCATTCCTTTTCCTGGCAGGAAATCAGAGTCAGGCCCAGGGACCAACCCTCAGTGCCGCTAACCGGTACTATGAAAACCTGGCCTACTCCAAAGCCATCCCCTATTATCTGCGCGCACTCAAGAAGGACAGTACCCTCGAAGAGGCGATTTTCAAGGTGGCCGATTGCTACAGGCTCACCAATAACATGCGGGAAGCCGAGAAATTCTACGCCAAAGTGGTAGCCTCTCCCAATGCGCAGCCCATCCACAAATACCATTACAGCAGGGTACTCCTCAGTGCGGGTAAGTACGAAGAGGCTGCCAAATGGCTAAGCACGACTGAAGTCAAGGGCGGATACACAAATATACCGAACACCTCTGCCGACTACGCTGCGTTGTTCACCGATTCGGCCGATTACGTCGTAAAAGGCATTAACGTGAACTCGGGCAACGCCGATTTTGCCGCTGTGGCGCACAAAGAGGGGATCGTGTTTGCCTCGTCAAGGAAAAAGTCGGGAGCGATTGCACGAAAACACTCCTGGACCAACCAGCCCTTCCTCAACGTGTATTATTCGAAGTGGAATGGCAGTGAATATGAAAAGCCATCGACCTTCACCAAATCGACCAGTTCGAAATTCAACGATGGCCCGGTGAGCTTCAGTGCCGATGGTAAGCAGATGTGGTTTACGCGCAATCAGAAAGCGAAACGCAGTGCGCGCAAAAAGAAACAAAGTGTCAAGCTGAAGATTTTCAGTGCCACATCCACTGGCTCTGGTTGGTCGACCGCAAAAGCATTTTCGTACAACAGCGATGAATACAGCGTAAGTCACCCCAGCATCAGTGCCGACGGAAGCAAACTATACTTCATCTCCGACATGCCGGGAGGACTTGGAGGAATGGATATTTATGTTTGTCAGCGTCAGGATACCGGATGGAGCGCCCCCAAGAACCTTGGACCAACCATCAACACGGCATCTAACGAACTCTTTCCCTGCATCATGTCAGATGGTACACTCTATTTCTCATCCGAGGGCTGGAATGGCCTTGGAGGTCTGGATATTTTCGTTTGCCAGGATCCTGCAGCTGCACGTCCTATCCTGATGAATGCCGGTTATCCGGTCAACACCCGGAATGATGACTTCGCATTGCATTTCAACACAAGCACCAACAAAGGGTTCATTAGCTCGAACCGTGCTGCGGGCGGAGTAAATGATGATAACTATTCACTCGAGCGCACCGGAGTCACCATTCGCGGTGTTGTGGTCCGCAAAGAAGATGGAGTCGTACTCAAAAACGCCAAAGTCGTTTTAGACAATGGAATGGAATATGTGACCGGTGCAGATGGCCGCTTCCAGTTCCGCGGGGAAATGAAGAAGAACTATACGGCAAAGGCCAGTGCACCCTGGCGCTACGATGCGAGCAAGTCTTTTACGACCAATGAAGTGCATCCGGGAATGCCATTT
>JBJTJB010000566.1:0-2638 GCA_046095245.1 Bacteroidota bacterium
GAAAGGGAATTCAGTAGAGAATTGTGAAATCGAGGTGGTTTCACATGATTATCAGGATGTGACCAATTTCGAGCTGGAAGATGGCCGCTATTTCACCGAGGCCGAGTCGAAGGGGGGATATGCTGTAGCGCTTATCGGCCATGAAGTAGCCAAGAACCTCTACCCGGGAACCAGCCCGATTGGGAAAACCATCAACGGTAAGGGACGAAAGGCCCGCGTGATTGGAGTGTTTGCCAAGGAGGGTGAAAGCATCATCGGGTCGAGCCGTGATGACAAAGTTGTCATACCGGTTAACTCCGGTCGGAAGTTCATTGATATCTGGACCGACCGGGCCAATCCCCGGATACTGGTCCGCGCCCGAAACGGCATCAGTAACGATCAACTCATGGATGATCTGAGGGGGCACATGCGTGCGATACGCAAACTGCGTCCGCTCGAAGAAGATGATTTCGCGCTGAATGAAACCAAGCTTCTCACGGCGCAGGGTGGACAATTGTTCAACGTGGTTTCCCGGGTTGGGGCTCTCATCGGTGGTTGGCGCCTTCTGGTGGGTGGATTCGGTATTGCCAATATCATGTTCGTTTCCGTGCGTGAACGCACCCCAATCATTGGTATTCAGAAATCACTCGGAGCAAAGAATTATTTCATCCTCATTCAATACCTCACCGAGTCGGTGATGCTGTGTCTTTTTGGAGGATTAATCGGTATTCTGTTGGTGTACCTGGCCACGCTGCTGGCCGGCCAATTCGACTTTGAGATGCATATGAGTTCGGGGAATGTCATCACAGGACTGGTGATATCAGCGGGTATTGGACTTGTAAGCGGACTTTTCCCGGCCGCCGCCGCTGCCCGGCTCGATCCGGTTGAGGCAATTCGTTCAGGCGGATAAAAAAAAGAGGGGACCCAAGCCCCCTCTTTTGAAAACGTAACGTGTATGGATTAGTTGACAACGATTCGGTTGTGCAACAGGTTTTCACCTTGTCGGACTTCAATGAAGTAGGTGCCCGATGCGTACTGACTCACATCGATTGTTCCGGTTCCGACGGGGATGTTCTTCGATTCAAGAACACGGCCGGATGCATCACTGATCCGCACAAGCGCATCATCATTGAATGGATTGATCACATTCACTTGATCCTGTGCCGGGTTGGGATAAACCATCAATCGGTTTTCATTCACCTGTGACAATCCGGTTGCAACGCTGGCAATCACCTGCAAACGCTGGCTGTAGCAATTCAGTCCGGTAACTTCCACATTCCAGTCGTAGTAGTAGAAATAGAATGAGGTGCCACTGCTGTTTCCTGTTATGCTGAGACCGTTATTGATCACATAGGGATAGGGAAGAGCAACGTTGTTGTTGGATGTCCTTTTGAAGCGAGGCCCTGCATTGTTCCAGTTGGGAATAAGCAGGTTCATGCTATCCAATGTGCCGAGCCGGTATCCGTTGCCCGGGCTTAACGTGAAGTTGAGATTTACAACCTGCGTGTCAGGGTTCACAAGTACATCCACGAATTGAAGCAGATTGCCTTGGCTGTCACGCAAGGTGAATCGGCGAGTACCTGCACGGTCTGTATACACCTTCACGCTGCGCAGAACGCAAGGCTTGGCCACGTTGAACGTCGTATAAGCGTTGAGTGAGTTGGTGCCACTGTATTGGCTGCTTCCTCCATGGTAAGGTTGACCGGTTGCGTAAAGTCCTCCATTGTAGTTTTCGCTGTTTTCAACCCAGAAATCCTCGCTGGAGGCGATGAAGGGCGTTGTGTAGGATGAGCCGGTATACAGGGGCGTAGTTGAAGTGGCTGAATCGTACCAGTTCAAGATACTACCAGTTGCCGTGAGAGTAGCTGATCCTGGAGATTGCAGAACCACAAATGGGGTTGTGATAGGGTCAGGAATCACGTGGCTGACAACCGATAGCGGAGTAGAGGTGAAGGTGCCACAATATCCCACGGCGGTTACGCTATATTGCCCGCTTTGGCCGATAGCTGTACTGACTCCTGTTGCACCATTGCTCCAGGTGAATGTGACGTTACCATCTGCACTTGCATTCAATTGAACTGATCCGCCGTCGCAGAACTCAAGGTCGCCGGTTGCGGAGATGCTGGGGGTTTGATCCGGATCTTGCTGAACGATGATGGTAGGTGTGAGGGTGCTGCAATTATTGCCGGTTTGTGAAACCAATGCATTGTACTCTCCGCCCGCCTGAATCGTGATCGACTCAGTTGTTTCCGTAGTATTCCACAGGTAGTTGAACCCGGTTGGAGCACTGAGGGTTTCGGTAGCACCGGTGCAGATGTATGGGGCCAGGTTGGAATAGGTGATGTATGCGTTGGGAGATACGCAGTCGCTTTCGATGATGCGGATGAACTGGTCAGCAGGAGGACTCACCAGCGTCTGTGTGATACCGCTTGGGAAGCGCACAACAATGGAATCAATGTAATTGTATTGTCCGAGTCCGAAGTGCAAGATGAAGCTGTTTACTGTTCCATAGCTTTCACCCGACCTCACTTCACGTACCTGGACACCCCATGCACCATAAACCAGCGCACGGGCTCCAATCGCATCTTTGTTACTTACAGTCCCTTCAAGATCGAGATTTACGAAATGATTGTTATTGGAAACGGTGTTCATCCAGATT
>JBJTJB010000567.1:0-4177 GCA_046095245.1 Bacteroidota bacterium
GTTATCCAGGTGTACGAAATCGTATTGCTGACTTGCAATAGATTGAAGACTTCCAACGTGATGATCAGTGAGTTGAGTTTCCGTATCACCGGTAGTCGGCTGTTGTTGGGGCCGTCTTCATCGATGGCGATTTTTGAAAAACCTATATCAACCCTTCGGTAACTGGGGCCTCTTAAGATATCTGTGTATCTGTTCTTTCCGGGAGGGCCAAACGGCAAGCCGGTACCGAAAATCAGGTTGAGGTGCATTCTGACGGTAGGGAATTTAGGAAGGTAATCCTGAAAGAACATGCTTAGGGTGAGCCGTTGATCTGTGGGACGTGGGATTTCTCCCGGCGTGACCTTGATGCTGTCGGTTACGATGGAGTTGAATGTATAGCCGGGAATGATTTCTTCACCTTCTGAGTTGAAATACCGGAAGTAAAAGTCATCCTTGATGTCTTCTGCAGTCTTTAAAAAACCGAGAGAAATCCACGACTCGATACCCGGAACAAATTCACCATTCACCCGGAAGTCTAATCCGGTTGCATAACCGCTGGCATTGTTTTTTGCCAGATACCGGATGCGCGTATTGTCGAGCTTGTACGGAATGACATTGTCGAGCTTCTTGTAATAGGCCTCAGCGGTCAACTTGAATTCGCGACCCCAGCCAAGAAACTGATAGTCACCGCCAACGACATAGTGGATACTTCTTTGCGCACTCAAGTCAGGGTTGATGTTCCCATCCAAATCACGTAGTTCTCGGTAAAAGGGAGGTTGGTAATAAATCCCCGTTGCTACTCGGAGGGTCAGAAAGCGGTTGCCTGCCGGCTGGTAGCTGGCAGAGATTCTGGGGCTGAAATTGAATTCCTCATTCAAGGTCCAATAGGTGCCGCGGACTCCGATATTCAAGGTCAATTGGCTGAAGTTCCATGTTTTTTGGATGAAACCGCTGAACCGCTGTGAAGTAAGTTCGATGTTGTTTTTTACTACTCCGTTCAGTACAAGCAGCTGGTCGGGATTCGCAAGGGTGTCGGGTTGATCAGGAACGTGTGGAATCGAGTAGTCGGCTGAATCCCGGTATTGCCACTCTTCAAGCTGGTCCTTGATCTGTTCGCGTTGAGCCTTCAATCCCCATTGAAGACTATGGATCCCACTTCGATAGGACCCTACATGGGTTACGGATCCGACAAAGGCTTGCAGTTCGTTCCTGGCATGATCCAAGAAAGCACCGATTCCCCGATTGAAGGCTGCCTCTCCGAATTCGGAAGAGCCCAGATCGCGCTCCAGTTCATCCAGAAAATATTGTCCGAGTACATCGAAGAATTCCCGCTCACGCGATATGAATGATGAAGCAATGAGTTTCAGTTTCAGGCTATCGTTTACCCGGTACGTATAGGTAAGCGCACCCGTACCCGTACGGAACTCATCAATTTCCTGACCATCGAAATAAACCGAGAACCGAAGGGCCTCATTTATGCTGCCGAACTCTGTTTGTCTGCTACTGGGTATGACACGGAACTTGTTGAGCGAGTAGTGACCCAAAAAGGAAAGCTCGGACCGCTTGCCCAGTTTGTGGTTCAGTACGGTTTGTAAATCGGTGAATACGGGCCGATACTCACCCTGCGTATCAAGATTGCGCAGCAGGAATTGATTGGAACGCTGCCTGATTCCCACAAGCCAGTTGAATCGTTCTTTGGTGCTAGCACCTTCTAAGTGAAGTCCGGCTCCCATGAAACCGGCGTAGGCACTACCGGCGAAGGATTTCGGGGTGCGGTATTTGATGTCGAGCACTGAGCTCAGCTTGTCGCCATATTGTGCGCCAAAACCACCTGAACTGAAGCTGATATCGGATACAAGATCGGGGTTTATGAAACTCAATCCTTCCTGCTGACCTGAGCGTACCAGAAAAGGGCGGTAAATCTCAATGTCGTTTACATACACTAGGTTTTCATCAAAGCTGCCACCGCGTACGGAGTATGTCGACGACAATTCGTTGTTCGACACCACACCGGGCATGGTCTTGAGTACACTTTCAAAATTGCCCGACACGCTTGGGAACTGCTCTATAGTCCGTGGCTCGATGCGAGTAAGTGTGATGTCTCCCGATCTGCGAGCCTGAACATCTACCGGACCTAAATCAAAAGAGGATCCACGCAAGCGCACATCCAAAACGCGAACTTCTCCGGGATTAAGGCGTACGTTGAGTTTTTGTGTTTCATAACCGATAAAGGAAAAAACAACCTTCAGGTCCCGGTAGGGTTGAAGCCTGAGTTCATAACGTCCTTTCGCATCCGAAACGATACCGCCGGATTCTCCCAAAAGGGAAACGGAAACCGCTTCGATGGGTTTCCCGATACTATCACGGATACTGCCTTTCAGAATCGCATCCTGAGCCTGTGTCGTGAATGAAACAAGGATTGCCAGAACAACTAAGTACGCAACAGGAATGCTTCGGATCACGAATCAGCGGTCTTCTTTTTTACGGAATGCACCATCTTTCCAGGCCTGAATGAAGGATGCCCAGGCGAGCGGGTTCAAAACACTGATGGATGGGAATTGCCCGGCTGTATATAACTGGGTTTGGCGTTGGACTTGAGCAAACTTGAAATTGATGCTTCCATCGTATGGGACCTGCTCCTGTACTTCTCTCGTTTGGGCCAGTTCAAAGTTGCGACGTGCACGTCGGATGTCACTATCAGGCAGGCTAAGTTCTGAAAACGATCTCCTGAATTCGTCCCGGCTGGGCCAGGGATGTACGACCATCTCGCGCAATTCAATGGTGTCAAGTACCAATACCTGGATGATCGAATAATGGTGGTTTTTGAGTGTGTCGGGCAGAATGTATGATGCAGTCTTGAATCCGGTGTACTGGAAGTCGATGGTATCCCCTTTCATGGCAACAAACGAAAAGAAACCGTAATAATCAGTCACGGTTCCGCGCCTTGCATTTCGGATAATGACGCTGGTAAAGGGAATGGGCATCAACGAGTCGGAACTGACAACCACTCCACTGAATTGGATGAGGTCTTCGTTGCGGATAGACCTGGACTGCGCCAAGGCGTTTTGTTGGAGGCAGGGGAAAATCAAGCAAACTAGGAGTGCGGCTAACAATCCGGTCTTCATAGTGCGAAGGTAATCGATTCCCCTCTGAACGCAGGATCCCCCGCTTTATTGGAGGAATAGGCAGGGATACTCCGTTTCCTCATTTCACCCTTTTGAGGGATAATGACAGGAGCATGACAAAAACCGCAAAACATACCTTGGGTTCATTCGTCTTAACAGATGTCCGGTTTCAGTTCACCGAATTCCAGAATATAGTAATTAGCTGTAATACAAATAATTAAGATCAGTCAAACCACCAAACACGATAAGCCATGGCCATGCGACAACTGAAAATCACCCAATCGATTACCAACCGCGAAAGTGCATCGTTGGAAAAGTATTTACAAGATATTGGAAAGGAGGAAATGGTTACGCCACAAGAGGAAGTCGAGTTGGCGCGCCGAATTAAACAGGGAGACCACCTCGCACTGGATAAGCTGACTCGAGCCAACCTGCGCTTTGTGGTGTCCGTTGCGAAACAGTACCAGAATCAAGGGATGACCCTGTCCGATCTGATCAACGAAGGCAATCTGGGTCTGATCAAGGCGGCTCAGCGTTTCGATGAAACCAAGGGTTTCAAATTCATTTCATATGCTGTTTGGTGGATCAGGCAAAGTATCCTGCAGGCTATAGCCGAACAATCACGCATGGTTCGTTTGCCCTTGAACCAGATTGGAGCACTCAATAAAGTGAAGAAGGTGCTTGTACGGCTCGAACAGCAATATGGTCGGGAGCCCAGTGCGGAAGAAATTGCTGAAGTTGTTGATTTGAGCTACAACCAGGTCAAGGATGTGCTCACCATCAATCACCGACCTGTTTCGATGGATGCACCGTTCGATAACAACGATGAGAACAATGGCCTGCTCGATGTTTTAGCGAATGAAGAAATACCATCAACGGACTCCGGTTTGATTGACGAATCTTTGACCAATGATATCAATCGGTCTTTGAGTATACTAAGTAAACGCGAAGCGGAAGTTATACGGATGTTCTATGGTATCGGCACGAAGATCAGTCTTTCATTGGATGAAATCGCCATTGAATTGCAATTGACCCGCGAGCGTGTAAGGCAGATCAAGTAGTCGGGTTTGCGT
>JBJTJB010000568.1:0-2027 GCA_046095245.1 Bacteroidota bacterium
CAATACAACTACGAGCTTCCGACCGGCACCAATGAATCTGCGGGATTGACGCCAACGGGTAAACTGTTGGATCCTGAAAGTCGCTGGGGCGGTATTCAGCGCGCACTCACCACAACCGACTTCGAAGCGAGCAACGTTCAATTCATCCAGTTCTGGATGATGGATCCGTTCAATTCGACTACACAGAACCAGTCGGGTGGTGGTGGCGACCTCTACTTCAACCTGGGTAACGTGAGCGAGGATGTGCTAAAGGACGGAAAGCTCGAGTACGAGAACGGTTTACCGGTGGATGGTGATACCGCACTTGCAAGTCCGACCATTTGGGGATATACTCCGCGAACACAACCACCCATCATTTATGCATTCGACAACAATCCCGACGCTCGCCAGTTTCAGGATGTCGGATTCGATGGCCTTCGCAATTCGCTTGAACCGTCTTTCTTCCAGGATTACCTTGCCCAGATGACCTCGGCCGTGTTGCCATCGGTCTATCAGGAGGTTTTAGCTGATCCAAGTTCAGATAACTACCACTATTACCGCGGTAGCGATTACGATAGCCAGAATAAGGGGATCCTCGATCGGTACAAGAAGTTCAGCAACCCGGATGGTAACTCACCCACCGACCAGCAATCACCCGAGGCGTATCCCACCGCTGCTACGACCTTACCCGATGTTTCCGATGTGAACAAGGATTTCAACCAGGAAGCCAGCGAGCAATATTACCAGTACCGGGTTTCCCTGCGTCCCGGCGAGATGGAAGTCGGCCAGAATTTCATAGTCGACAAAGTCACACGGACCGTTAATCTGCCGAACGGAACCAACGACCAGATTACCTGGTACCAATTCAAAATCCCCATTCGTGAGGTGGCCGGAACAAATCCCAACATCACACGCATCGGCGATATTCAGGGCTTCAACACCATCAGCTTCATCCGGATGTTCATGGGAGGCTTTGAGGAGCCCATGACCCTGCGCTTCGCGCGCCTTGAACTGCTCCGTGGCGAATGGCGGAAGTATGCCTACGATTTGCGTAGCACCGGCGACGTGATTGGTACCGACCCCAACAATTCCACCTTCGATATTGCGGTGGTCAACATCGAAGAGAATGGCAAGCGTACGCCCATCAACTATGTGATTCCCCCGGGTATCAACCAGGAAGTCAACATCGGTTCTACGGTCTTGCAGCGACTTAACGAACAGTCCCTGGCCTTGAAAGTATGCAACCTGGAAGACGGTGATGCGCGTGCAGCCTTTAAAAACATCGATCTGGATCTGCGCCTGTACAACACCATCAAGATGTTCATTCACGCCGAAGCCAGCGGAGATGAGGATGCACTGAAGAACGGCGACCTGAACGTGTTTGTGCGGTTAGGCAACGACTTCAACGAGAACTACTACGAATACGAAGTGCCTCTGTCTGTCACCGGCTGGGCCTCCACATCCCCCGATGCCATCTGGCCCAATGCCAACAGCATCGACCTCAACCTGGAAAGTCTCGTGGATATGAAACTCCGGCGGAACAAGGCGGTCGACAACTCAGGAGGCAGTATCAACATTACCGGTGTATATACCGAAAAGGAATCGGGCACGAACCGGAACTTCTCCATTCGCGGAAATCCCTCACTCAGTTCTGTGCGGTGCATTATGATCGGCGTGCGGAATCCCAAGCGCGATCCGGTGGCGGGAGGTCCCGATGACGGACAAGCCAAATGCGGAGAGGTATGGGTCAACGAGTTGCGCTTGACAGACTTCAGCAAACAAGGCGGATGGGCTGCCAACGCACGCGTCAATGCAAAGCTTGCCGATATCGGCAACGTGACCATCGCCGGACAACACAAGTCGGCCGGGTTTGGTCCGCTAGAGCAAAAGGTAAGTGAGCGACCGGTGAACAGTGAAACCACGTTCAACGTGACATCCTCGGTATACCTCGGGAAGTTCCTTCCTCAATCGGCCAACGTTGATATTCCGATGTACGTGAATTACGGTACGGTGATACGCGATCCGCGCTACGACCCGCTCGACCAGGA
>JBJTJB010000569.1:0-2715 GCA_046095245.1 Bacteroidota bacterium
CGGATTGCCGTATCCGATGTAAATGGTATTCGGTGCGCATCCCAAGCCTTGTGAAGCGCTTACAGTAACGGATGCAGCACTTCCTCTGCTAACCTGGGCAGAAGCAGAATCGGTGCAGCCAAGCGAATCTGTGTACGTATAGGTGTAGGTGTAAGTCCCCTGTGGTAAGGAGGATGGGTCGAATTGCCCATTGGAAATTCCGGGGCCACTGTAGGTTCCTCCGGCAGGCTGACCATTGTTGAGGGTTATAGGAGCTCCGTTAATGCAAGTAGTGGAAAGGCTGGTTAGGCTGACATTCGGATTCGGATATACCGTTACGTCAGTAGTTGCATTCGCAACGCAGCCCTGGGCAGAGGTATATTCATAATTTACAGGGAAGGTGCCCGGGCCGGATTGTGAAGGGCTGAATACGCCAGCAGAAACAAAGGCTCCTGAGTAGACACCACCCGATGGTGATGCCGTATTCAAGATGATATCGGCGGCTCCTTCACACGCATTTCCATTGCCAGCAAACGAAATGACAGGTACTGAATAGACGGTCACATCAACCTGGTCAGAAACGCTACACCCTTGATAGGAAGCTGTGAGTGTGAACGAATAAAGACCTGCCAGGTTTGTGGAAAAACCAATGTTCGACTGGGTTGAGTCGCTGAGTCCGCTGGAAGGTGACCAGGAATACGTGTATCCCGGAATTGCTGAGCTGCCAACCAAAATTGAGTCTCCTTCACATCCGGATGCATCGGGGCCGGCATCTGCAATCACTTGATTTACGGTAACAGATTTACGAAGCGTGTCACTTGGACATCCAAAGGCATTGTAGGCAACAATACCGATTTCTCCGCCACCGATCGACCAATTGACATCCACACTTGAACCAGTTGTTGCCCCTATGGCAGTACCGCCGGTGACGAACCATTGGAAAGAGGCTGCTCCTGCAGTGTCTACACTGTAGGTGGAGCTGCCGCTTCCAAAGCATACTGTATCAGCACCACTAAGTCCCGAAATCGATACTCCGGAGACGTTGATAGTGTATACGACATTGGTTGTTTTGGGCGGGCATCCATTGTCGAGTGAACTGACAACGAATTGTTGGCTCGAGCCTCCTTCGTTGCAAGGGATGTTCCAGCAGAATTGAGCTGAAACAGATCCTGATCCACTCGAAGAAGAAAGTGAAGCCGCCGGATTTGTAACTGTGCTGTCAAACACCGGTCCGGTTGCATTTAAAAACAAAGAATCGCCATCTGCGTCCGTAAAGTCAATGTTAAAGCAAAGGGGCTCGCCGGCTGAAACATCGTACGTAGTTACAACAGCACCGCTCAATGAAGGTGATGTGTTGGGTGTACATGGGATGACGATCAACTGGATATCTCTACGAGTTACGCCTATCAGCGCTCCGTTTCGATACTCTCTGATCTCTACAGCTACAACATAAAATCCTTGAGAAGGGATGTAGTATCCGGTTAATCCTGTTACAGCGTCAATATTCGAGTAACCATTCACTCCAAATGGAGCGCTCAGGGAATATCCGGCAGAGTAAGTGCAGTTCGCTATTGGCCAGGTGTAGGTAGCAGGTGGGTTCGGGATGGCATTGTTTGATGATGAAATTCCAGCATAGGGCACGACAAATGCATAGGAAAGTGAATCTCCGTCTGGATCAAAGGCCGAGTTTAAAATTGAGGTGGTGTCACCGGCACAGAGGTAAGGTACGGGAGCCGTAGCGAATGTAGGTGAGTTGTTGGGTGTGCTGGTGGGAGGGATGAACGCATAAAATGCTTCGCCTGCCCCAGGCGGTGTGGCCACATTTATATTCGTTATGGTATAGTTCCGGCAACACCTGTCAATGATCAGGTGGTAACCCCCAATGCCGGGAGGCAGATTAACCGTTACCTCATAAATCCCTTCCTGAACACACACACTGGCGCCTACAGTACAATTTGGATTCACACTGGGTGGAATGATGTAACTGGATGAAATCAATGGGAGGGTCAGGGTGGTGTAGAGGCTCTTGTTGGCATTCGGTTGAAAAGGGTTTTGGGGGTAAACACCCATTGTCATTTGGTTGTCCAACGCAGCCGGAGTTCCACCTGTTCCTGTACTGTCGCAGTAGCGATAGATTTTAGTCGTGATTTTGTAAGTGTAGAGGTTCGTTGCAGGATTGTAGCCAACGAATACATAGGATACGTCTCCACCCATGAGATGCGATGCTTTACTTTCGGTCAGTAAGCAACATGTAATCAGCAGGAAGAGGAAGATTCTGGCAACACGGTTCATGGTTATTCAGGATTGAGTTGATGATATTTGGTGTTAGGAGCTAAGAAGACCCTTGCTTTGAGGGGCAAGTTAAACAAAGGTTTATTCCCCCACAATTATTTTTATTTTTCGGCCAAGACCCTTGAATTCATGGTGTTTGGGTAATCCAATTATTCTACCTTCGAACATAAACCTACTCACCATGAACAAACACATAAAGCGAGTGCTGAAACTATTTTCAGTATTCATGCTATTACTTCTTGTTAATCCTTTAAAAGCACAAGTTACGCTAACAGAAGGTTTTGAATCGACCACTTTCCCTCCAGCGGGATGGACCCTCAGCAGCATCGGTGGACCTGGATTCAATTATTGGGGGCGATTCAATACGGGAACATTTCCTGTTTGTTTGCCTCATGGCGGCACAGCTATGGCACGGTTCAACTCACGCACTCCCGCGTTGGGATC
>JBJTJB010000570.1:0-1084 GCA_046095245.1 Bacteroidota bacterium
GAACAAGATTGATGTGATCAATGGAACCGGAAAGTTGAAGGCCGGTAAAAAAGTAGAAGTCACTGCCGCAGATGGAACCGTTTGTTCCTATGAGGCGAAACATATTTTGTTGGCGACGGGTGCGCGAAGCCGTGAGTTACCCAACCTGAAACAAGACGGAAAGAAAGTCATCGGATACCGCGAAGCCATGGTACTTCCGCAACAGCCCAAGTCGATGGTGATTGTTGGTTCGGGTGCGATAGGCTGCGAATTCGCTTATTTCTACAATAGCATGGGCACGAAGGTCACGATCGTGGAATTCATGCCGAACATCGTTCCGATCGAAGACGAGGATATCAGCAAGCAGCTGGGTCGATCATTCAAAAAGTCGGGTATCGATATCATGACGGAGTCCACCGTTGAAGCTGTGGACACATCGGGGACAGGCTGCAAGGTGAAGGTCAAAACGAAGAAAGGTGAAGAAATCCTCGAGTGTGACATCGTACTCTCTGCCGTAGGCATATCGCCCAACATCGAAGGCATCGGATTGGAGGACGTGGGTGTTATCTCGGACAAAAGCAAAGTAGTTGTAAATGATTACTATCAGACCAATATCCCCGGGGTTTATGCCATCGGTGACATTGTAAGGGGCCCGGCTCTTGCACACGTAGCCTCCGCCGAAGGAATTTGTTGTGTGGAGAAGATCGCTGGACTTGACGTGCACCCGATCAATTACGGAAACATCCCGGGCTGCACTTATTGCTCACCCGAAATTGCCTCAGTGGGCATGACCGAAAAAGCCGCGAAAGAAGCCGGTTACGAAGTGAAAGTGGGTAAATTCCCCTTTTCGGCCAGTGGCAAGGCTAAAGCAGGTGGTGCCAGTGATGGTTTTGTAAAAGTGATTTTCGATGCCAAATACGGAGAATGGCTGGGCGCACATTTCATCGGGGCAAACGTGACTGAAATGATCGCCGAGGTGGTAGTTGCGCGCAACCTTGAAACCACCGGGCACGAAATCATCAAATCCATCCACCCCCACCCCACCATGAGTGAGGCGGTGATGGAAGCCGTAGCGGATGCGTACGGCGAGGTGATTCATATGTAA
>JBJTJB010000571.1:0-7437 GCA_046095245.1 Bacteroidota bacterium
AGATTTTCGTACACGGTCGGCAAAAAGTAAACTATTCCTGGTGCTTTCAGACGCGGTGTTATTGAGTCGTTTGGGTTCGCCAATTACAATGGCATCAACCGTTTCCTTGGAGAAATAGGCGTTAAGGAAGTCAAACAAGCGGTGCGTAGGTACTGTTTCCAAAGCGGTTGCGATCGTACGGGTAGGGTCGGTCACGGCCAAACCGCAGCGCTTGGTGCCGTAGTCGATGGCTAAAATTCGTCCCATGAAGCAAAGGTAGTTACACCGCTTGTCTTTGCATTATTTTCGCAGGGCATGAAAGAGATCATCGAAAAAGCCTGGGAAGACAGGAGCCTTCTTCAAACTCAGGAAGTACAGCAGGCAATTGCCGCTGTGATTGAACAACTCGACAAGGGTGAATTGCGGGTTGCAGAACCGCTGGCCGATTCCTGGCAGGTGAATGAATGGGTGAAAAAGGCCGTCATTCTGTATTTCCCAATTATGGGTATGAATACGATTGAGGTCGGTCCGTTTGAGTTTTATGATAAAATCCCGCTCAAAAAGGGCTTTAAAGATCTGGGAGTCCGGGTCGTACCACATGGCCTGGCACGATTCGGGGCATTTCTGGCGCGTGGTGTGATTCTGATGCCATCTTATGTGAACATCGGGGCATACGTGGATGAGGGTACCATGGTGGATACCTGGGCAACGGTGGGCTCCTGCGCGCAAATCGGGAAGCACGTGCATTTGAGCGGGGGTGTAGGGATCGGTGGAGTGCTAGAGCCGGTTCAGGCTGCCCCCGTCGTAATCGAAGACCATGTATTTGTAGGTTCCCGTTGCATAGTAGTAGAGGGTGTGCGCGTCGGTCGGGAAGCCGTACTGGGCGCCAACGTCGTACTGACACAATCTACCCGGATAATCGATGTAAGTGGCGAAACCCCTGTCGAGCACCGCGGTTGGGTTCCACCTCGCTCCGTGGTCATACCCGGCTCACTTCCCAAGCGCTTTCCGGCCGGCGAGTATCAGGTGCCCTGCGCACTTATCATCGGTCAGCGAAAGGCAAGTACCGACACCAAGACTTCCTTGAATGAGGCCCTGAGGGATTTCAGCGTTGCGGTCTAACCCCTCTCAAAAAATCACCTGTGATTTGACGTGATGTCCTGCATGTAGGGCTAAAAGAGGGGTCTTCTCACGTTGTGCCAGTTGCCGGGTTACACTTTTATCGAAGATGCGCTCAAAGAAATTGCGTCTGCGGGCAGAGGTTACCAGAAGGTCGGTTTTATTTTCTTCAAGAAAGGTGTGAAGGCCTTGTAATACATCTTCATTTCGGATAATCAATTTGCTTACGTTCATGTTGGTCGGCAGCGAAGCTGAAACCGGATGGAACCAGGCATCCATATCCGCTTCTGCATCCACGCCAAATCGGTCCTCAATGTGCAGAAGCGTCAACGATGCAGAGCCCCAATGGAATAGAGCTGCAAGTTGTTCGATGGCCCGGTGATCTTCAGTCGATAAATCAGTGGCAAAGACAATGGAATCGAATCCGGTATATCGGGCCTGCTGCGGAACTGCCAGGACCGGGCAAGAGCACCTGTTAATCAGGTTTGCGGTGTGACTGCCCAACAGCGTATCTCCGATGCCGTGAGCACCTTTCGTACCCATTACCACAAGCCGCACTCCATGCGCCCCTGCATTTTCACGGATCAGTTCAACCGGAAATCCTGTGGAGGTGCGCAACTCAAACGAAACATCCGGATATAGACGCTCCGCCTTGATTTTCCAAGCGGCAAGTTGTTCCTCCTCAATTTGTTCCAGTTCTATTGCACTCAAGATTTCGTCTTGTTCCCGCATTCCACCCAAATGCAGAGAGGATACATGAAACAACAATACCATGAAAGTGCTTGTGCGTGCATAGTTTGCTGCGAATTCAAGGGCGTTTTCAGCGGCGGCGGAAAAGTCCGTTGGCAGGAGTATATAGCTGTTGGTTTCCATGGGAAGATGAGGGTTAACGGGTTCAAAGTTATTCTCGCATCTGCCCTGGAGAACTGATTTTAGTCATTCATGTGCTGGATTCACATCACCGCCTGTTTTTGTTGGTAAATTCCCGTGAAAATGCAGTCGTGGTCAACCGGATACAAGCACGTGGCCCTTATTTTCGCAACATGTTAAAAGCAATGCTCTTTATTGACGGTAGCTGGCTGTATCATGTCAGACCGTTTTTGATGAATCTTGATGGCAGACCCGAATTCGAATTGGATTACAAGGCCCTGCCTTTACTCGTGAAGGATCATTTGATGCAGCAGACTGAGGGTCCTGTTGATCTGGTTCGCACCTATTATTTCGGGATGACGGCCGTGAATAAACCCGGACACGACAATGTCAGGGAGCGTCAGTTCTACGAAATGCTCAACAAACGCTGCCAATATCACACTGAGGTCTATGAGTTTGATTTCAGAAGCCGCGAAACCGGTCGACGTGAGAATTGCCTTGAGGTAGGACTGACTTCCATGGCCATGCTACATGCCATGCAACCCGGCACATTCGATGTGGCCTGTATTCTGGCTGGGGATAACGATTATCAACCAATGCTTCGGCAAATCCGTACCTTGGGCAAGCGTACTCAGTTGGTTGCAGTAAAAGGAGACAACGGGTTTTATCCGACCCATCCCCGCTTACTCGAAGACTCCAATTTGTTCGATTACGCCCCTGTGTTTTTAGATGAGCACCTGGATCGGCTGCAATACCACCGGACCGAGTCACTCCGCACATGCGACAGTTGTGGCAAAGAAGAGTTGACCTCCTTCACTTCTGATTGGTTCTACTGCCGGTCATGCCGTGAAGAGTATCGTTCCATGAAATCTCGTCAGCAGGCTCAGGAATCCTGATTGTTTGAGCGCATGCAGGTCAATAGGAACCACCGGAATCGGATCGGACTGTTGACCGGATTCATATTGCTGATTTTACTTTTCGTCCTCGACCTGGCTTTCGCTCAGCCCGGGCGTACCAAGCCACCATATTTAACCAAGGACTCCAGGCAATGGGCTGATAGTGTCTTGGCTTCCCTCGATCAAAAAGGACGCATCGCCCAGCTGTTCATGGTTGATGCCTTTTCGAACAAGGACTCCATGCACATTCGTGAAATCGATTCCCTGGTGTTGAATCATGGTATTGGAGGCCTGATTTTTTTTCAGGGAGGACCCGTCCGACAAGCCACATTGACCAACCGATATCAGCGTGAGTCACGCATTCCATTACTGATCGGCATAGATGGGGAATGGGGATTGAACATGCGGCTGGATAGTACGCTCCGCTTCCCAAGGCAAATGACCCTGAGTTCGGGTTCGGATGCGCAACAGGTGTTGAGCATGGGCCGTGAAATTGCGCGTCAATGCAGAAGGGTAGGAGTGCATGTGAATTTCGCCCCGGATGTTGATGTAAATAACAATCCCTCGAATCCGATCATCAACAGCCGGTCGTTTGGTGAGAGCCCCGAGCGGGTGGCAAATCTTGGAGCGGCTTACATGAGCGGACTGCAATCCGGTCAGGTTTTGGCTTGCGCCAAGCATTTTCCGGGCCATGGTGATACGGATGCCGACTCGCATCATGCACTACCCGTTGTGAAAGCCGACCGGCGTCGACTCGACACCTTGGAACTTCGGCCCTTTGTTGACCTGATTAACCGCGGTGTGGGTTCGGTAATGGTGGCCCACCTCAGCGTTCCTGCACTTGATACTGCGTCGAATCTTGCCAGTACACTTTCGCCGGCAGTTGTGCAGAAATTACTGAAAGACTCACTGGCCTTTGAAGGCCTTGTGTTTACTGATGCCCTGAACATGAAAGGGGTTGCCGCCTACTTCAAACCCGGTGAGTTGGAGTTGAAAGCCTTGCTTGCCGGAAATGACGTGTTGCTGTATTCCGAGAATATTCCCGAAGCCATACGCGTTATTGATTCAGCAATAACCATCGGTTTGATATCGGCCGGTCGGATTGATTCAAGTGTGCGAAAGATCCTTCAGGTAAAACATTGGGTCGGGCTGAACAGGGATTCCGGTCTGGTTTCTGTGGATGGTCTCATGCGTGACTTGCATTCAGCCTCTGCCGATCTCATGGTTTATGGCATGTACAACCAGGCCCCGGTCCTGTTACGGAACAAGCATGCTGTTGTGCCGATGGCTGCTTCCTCCCGGTTTTGCATGGCATCCGTAGTGATTAACGACCTCGAAGAGAATCAATTCCAGCGCCAACTTTCTGCGTATTCCCCTGTCGATTTCTTTTCACTTAAAAAGGATGCACCATCAGCTGTTCTTGATTCGCTCGATCGTTTATTGAACGACTATGATCGTGTTGTGGTAAGTTTGCATAATACTACAACAAATGCTTCGAAGAATTTCGGGCTGACAGATCAGGTTGTTGAATTTATAAGGCTATCTGCTGCCCACAAAGGACGCATTTTAGTACTCTTCGGTAACCCCTACATCTTGGGCCGCCTGGATAAGTTGGATGGTTTTGATGCAGTTGTACAGGCCTACGAAGATGTTCCGAACCTTCAACGCCAGGTCGCTCAGAAACTATTTGGTGTGGATGTGTTTGCAGGATTACTGCCTGTAACCGTCAACGATGATTTCCGTTCTGGGCAAGGTTTACTCACAAAAACACGGCGGGTGCTTCGCTATGCCCCTGCTGAATCTGTCGGGTTGAATTCAATCGTGTTAGGGCGCATAGACAGCCTCGTGAATTCGGCTATTCGCGATTCCGTCATGCCAGGCTGCCAGGTGTTGATTGCCAAAAGCGGAACTGTGGTGTACGAAAAGGCCTTCGGGTATCACACCTACGACTCCTTGCGTCAAGTTCGCACTCAGGATGTGTATGACATAGCTTCTGTCACGAAGATTGCTTCTACCGCCTTGGCTTGCATGTGGCTGGTCGATCGGCATAAGCTGGACCTGGATGCCAAAGCATCGAAGTACCTTCATGCATTGCGACACACCGACAAAAAGAACATCACCATCAGGCAGTTGATGCTGCATGAGGCCGGGTTGAAAGCGTGGATCCCTTTTTGGAAGGAGACCCTTCGCGACGATAAGCCCGATTCAACGTTCTACCGTAGTAAACCCCAAACCGGGTTCAGACAGAAGATTGCCGACAGCCTGTTTCTCCGGGATGATTATGCGACACAGATTTGGTCTGATATTCTGGTCTCTCCAATTGAGCCCCCTGGTAAAATGGTTTATTCGGACATCGGTTTGATCATACTTCAGTCGGTGATTGAGAAGGTGAGTGGTAAAGAACTGGGTCAACTTGTTCAAGATGCATTTTACAAGCCGATGGGCTTGTGGAATATCGATTATTTGCCATCGCAGTCTGTACGGATGGAGAACAGCATTCCCACAGAAATTGACACGGTGTTCCGACGCGATACGGTTCAGGGCATCGTTCACGATCCCTGTGCAGCCATGTTGGGTGGAACGCCGGGTCACGCCGGACTTTTTTCAGACGCGCGCTCTCTTGCTGTTCTTATGCAGATGCTCTTGCAAAAGGGCAGTTACGGCGGTAGACGTTTCATAGATGAGAACACAGTTATCCAGTTTACCGGCAAGGCTTCGTTAAATCCCGGCAACAGGCGCGGACTTCTTTTCGATAAACAGGATGCTTCAAAGGGTATATCTGGTCCTGCGGCTCCTTCAGCAAGTGATCAGGCCTTTGGACACAGTGGTTTTACAGGCACCTATGCCTGGGCTGATCCGGCTACTGGCGTCATTTGCATTTTCTTGTCGAACCGTACCTACCCATATCCAAATGATAATAAATTGGCCAGGTCAAACCTGCGTACTCGGATTATGCAGGTAGCCTACGATGCGAATATGAATCAGTAGTCTAACTATTTAAGTACTGATTTGTTACCTTTAATGTATGCGAATAGGGATTGTTTGTTATCCGACTTTCGGAGGAAGCGGAGTAGTAGCTACTGAACTGGGGAAGGCACTCGCCGGAAACGGACACAGAATTCATTTCATTACCTACAGTCAGCCGGTTCGACTTGATTTTTTTTCGGAGAACATCTCTTACCACGAAGTCACCATTGCCTAATACCCTCTGTTCGATTACATTCCCTATGAGACGGCACTCACCAGTAAATTGGTGGATGTGGCCATGTTTGAGGGATTGGATATCCTGCATGTGCATTATGCCATACCTCATGCATCTGTTGCATACATGGCCAAGCAGATACTTGCAAGCAAGGGGATTCGTCTGCCGGTGGTTACCACGCTCCACGGTACGGATATTACACTCGTTGGGAAGGATTCCAGTTATGAACCTGTTGTGACTTTTGCCATCAACCACTCGGATGGAGTAACTGCGGTTTCGGATTCACTTCGGCAGGACACGTTTACGAATTTTCCGATAACCAAGCCGATTGAAGTGATACCCAATTTTATCGATCTGCAGCGATTCTCGCGTCGACCCAAGGATCACTTTCGGAAAGCGATTGCCCCCGATGGCGAACGCTTGATTGTGCATACGTCCAATTTCAGGAAGGTGAAACGGGTGCAGGATGTAGTCGAAGTGTTCAATCGGGTAAGGAAGGTGATTCCTGCCAAATTGCTACTCATTGGTGATGGTCCTGAGCGGCATCACATCGAACAACTATGCAGGGATCTCGGGTTGTGTGATGATATCCGGTTCCTGGGGAAGCAGGAATTGATTGAGGAGGTTTTATCCATCAGTGATTTGTTTATCATGCCCTCGGAAACGGAGAGTTTCGGTCTTGCCGCACTGGAAGCCATGGCCTGTCAGGTGCCGGTTATTTCTTCCAATGCAGGAGGGATTCCGGAGTTGAATTTACAAGGAGTTACCGGGTACATGAGCCCCGTCGGTGATGTTGAGGATATGGCGGCAAATGCACTCCGAATCCTGAAATCCGATGAAACCTTGAAAGCCTTCAAATTGGCAGCTTTACAGCGTGCGTCCGAATTTGATATCCAACGTATACTCCCGCGCTATGAGTCTTATTATGAAAGCGTGATATCGGGTGCGCTGGTTCCTTGATTCTTTAGCCACCTGCTTTCTTGCAGCGCATTCCCATTGAGGTAAGCCGTGCAATTACTTTTTCGCGGTGATCACCCTGAATCAAAATATCACCATCCTTTACCGCGCCGCCAACGCCGCAGGCTGTTTTCAAGGTTTTGGCCAGTTGTTCCAATGTGGAATGAGGACCGATATATCCTTTCACGACTGTAGCGACTTTTCCGCCTCCCTTCCGCTCGAGCCAGATACGTAGATCCTGCTGACTGTCAGGTATGCTGACCGAGGCATCCTCCTGTTCGTTCTGCAACGGTTGATCAGGATTTGTTGAATACACAAGTCCTCCTGTGGTGGATCGTTTTGCCATTCGATTAAAATTTTGCCTGCAACCGTAAATTAAGCAACCGGGAGGTCAGGTAATTCGGGATTCCGTAT
>JBJTJB010000572.1:0-1997 GCA_046095245.1 Bacteroidota bacterium
AGCAACAGGTGCTCGGTGCCGATAATCTCGCTTTTGAAGATTTTGGCTTCGAGATACGTGATCTTAAGGGCTTTTTCGGCCTGCTTGGTCAGCGGAATGTTGTTAAGGTTACTGACAGTGCCTCCGTTGCCTTTCACCGCGTTCTCGACTGATTTGCGAAGCTCGACAAGGTTAATGTTAAGGGATTTAAGAAACTTGATGGCCATTCCTTCTCCTTCGCGGATCAGTCCTAGCAGCAGGTGTTCGGTTCCGATGTATTCATGACCCAGCCGAAGAGCTTCTTCGCGGCTGAAGGCGATCACATCTTTAACCCGGGGGGAGAATTTGGCTTCCATGCGGTGTGTTTTTCGTGTGTTGGTTCGTGGTCTTCTACGCAGTCGTTCGGAAAAGGTTGTACCTGTTTTTTGTTCTAACGGATAAGACCACCGGGTATTTCAAGCGGTTGAAAAGTAGATGGATATCTTCTGTAGAAACCTCAGATAATCGCTCTATTTCCAAACCCTTGATCACGCTGCGCAGATGTTGATAATTCGACTCGCTCGCATCCAAAAATATGCCACCGTTTTCCTACCTTCGAACATCTCTGAAACAGGTTATCAACATTCCACTTAACACGAGTAACGACCTGTTTTTCAGTCTATTTCTAACCAACCCATCAGCCTGACAAAATAGCAGGAGCAACACGAGAAAACCGCATATGAACGGAGGAGAGAAGATTATCAAAATCAACATTGAGGATGAAATGAAAACAGCCTACATCGATTATTCGATGTCGGTTATCGTTTCGAGGGCATTGCCAGACGTACGCGATGGTTTAAAGCCGGTACACCGCAGGGTCTTGTTCGGTATGCAAGAGCTGGGGGTGATGTCGAACAGACCCTATAAGAAGTCAGCTAGGATTGTCGGTGAGGTGTTGGGTAAGTATCACCCCCACGGTGATTCGTCTGTTTACGACACCATGGTGCGCATGGCCCAACCCTGGTCTTTACGCTACATGCTCGTGGATGGCCAAGGTAACTTCGGTTCGGTGGATGGCGATAGCCCTGCAGCCATGCGTTACACCGAGGCCCGTTTACGCAAGTTTGCTGAAGAGATGCTGGCCGACCTGGAAAAAGGCACAGTAGATTACCGACTCAACTTTGACGATACCCTTGAAGAACCTACGGTACTGCCAGCCAGGCTTCCGAACCTCCTTGTAAATGGTGCAGCGGGTATTGCGGTAGGTATGGCCACCAATATGGCTCCGCACAACCTGACCGAAGTCCTGAATGCCATCATTGCCTACATTGACAATCGCGAAATTTCTGTTGAGGAACTCAGCAAATTCGTTAAAGCTCCGGATTTTCCCACCGGAGGAATCATTTACGGGTACGGCGGTGTAAAGGACGCCTATGAAAACGGCCGGGGACGGGTGGTAATCCGTGCCAAGACCCAGATCGAGACACTCGACAATGGACGTGAGCGGATTATCGTGACCGAGATTCCTTACCAGGTCAATAAGGCTGAAATGATCAAGAAGACAGCCGACCTGATCAACGAGAAAAAAATCGAGGGCATCAGTGATATCCGCGATGAATCGGATCGTGAAGGCATGCGCATTGTGTACGAAATCAAGCGTGATGCCATGGCCTCCGTGGTACTCAACCACCTCTACAAGCATACCGATCTGCAAAGCAGTTTCAGCATCAACAACATCGCCCTTGTTGGTGGGCGCCCGATGCTGTTAAACCTCAGGGACCTTATCGTACACTACGTTGAGCACCGTCACGAGGTTTTGGTCCGCAAAACACGCTACGAGCTGGCCGAAGCCGAAAAACGTGCCCATATCCTGGAGGGATTGCTCATCGCGCTGGATCACCTCGACGAAGTCATCGCCATGATCCGTCGTTCTCAGACACCAGAGGAGGCCAAGAACGGGCTGATGGAAAATTTCCAATTGAGCGAAATTCAATCCAAGGCCATATTGGAGATGCGCTTACAGCGTTTGACCGGGCTGG
>JBJTJB010000573.1:0-6806 GCA_046095245.1 Bacteroidota bacterium
GCTGTACGTTGTAACGGGTTGGTTCCTGCTTGTTGTATTGGTATTGCTCAACCTGTGGCTGGTGGTGTCCGGCCGCACCTGGGTGTACCGTGCGCTAGTGTACAACTACGTCGGCATTGACGATCACGACCTGTTCAATCAGCGTTCGGTTGCCGTGGGCAAAGCGCATCCCTGGCCGGTTTCACAGCAATACAACCACATCGAACCGGATAAACAGGCACTTGATAAACTGCAATCCCTGAAGTCCGTGGCTTTCTTGGTGATTCACCGCGATTCGCTGCTGTATGAAGCCTATTGGGATGGATACACCGACAGTTCCTGGACCAATTCCTTTTCCATGTCGAAGAGTGTGGTGGGCGCGCTTACCGGAGTCGCATTGAAACAAGGGTATATCCGTTCAATCGATCAGCAGGTGCGGGAGTTCATTCCCGAATATGCTGGCGACAGCAAGGGTACACTCACCATCCGCCAATTACTTACCATGTCGGCGGCACTGAGCTGGGATGAAGCCTATGCCAGCCTCTTCAGCGTAACGACCGAAGCCTATTACGGCCGCAACCTTTCCGGACTGATGGATGGTTTGCAGGTGGTGGGTAAACCCGGCACGGATTTTCTGTATCAGGGTGGAGCGACCCAGCTTCTGGCCATGGTGATCATGCGTGCTTCCGGGCAGAATCTCAGTGCGTTTTTCTCATCACAGCTGTGGAAGCCACTGGGCGCCGAACACGAAGCAGGCTGGAGCCTCGATCGTGAACAGGGGATGGAGAAAGCTTCCTGCTGCATCTACTCCAATGCCCGCGATTTTGCACGCATCGGATCCCTCTACCTGCACAAGGGCAATTGGTTCGGTACACAGCTGATCGATTCGGCATACATCATCGAAAGCCTGCAAGCCGCTCCACTGCAATTTCAGGGTAAGCCCAACACCGAGTATGGTTTCCAGTGGTGGATCAATACGGTCGATCAACATCCGGTCTATTACTGCCGCGGCATTCTGGGACAGTACATCGCCATCATACCCGACCATGATCTGGTGGTTGTGCGCCTCGGCCACCTCCGCGAACAGGCCGATGACGGCACCTTGCTTGACTTGCCGATCTATTTGAGGGCTGCGATGGCAATGGCTTCAAAAAACAAGCCCTGATCCGAGTCCAATCAAAGGATCATCACCCCTTTGCGATTGATGAGCGGAATGCGTGTAAAGTAATCGCTGCTGATAGATTCAGGGAGGAACACGTATTTGCGGTCGAAGATGTCGCGACCGATATAATAACTCAGCCAGTACTCGTTGCTTAATCCGAACACCTGCTCTTGAATGGGCTCGATCAGGGAATAGCTCAACGGCTCCATATCGCCGATGAAATGCCGCAACACCGAAGTCCTGACGGCTTCCCCCTCCCGCTCACCATAGCCCTTGCTGGCCACAATCACATTTTCGAGCGGTTCATCTTTCAGATTGATCACATACACTTCCCAAAGTTGTTCGTTCTCCTCGTCTGGCAACAGCTTGGGTAAAATCGCAATCGCAATATCTTCAACCGCGTGATTGGGGATGTCTTTCAGCATGAACTCGTTTTAGGTAGAGAACGGATAACTTGTTCCGGTATTGCAAAGGTAATACGTACCGCTGGTAGTCAATCCAGATCATAAGGGCAATGATTCAATAATCGCCTTCCTGTTCTCCATGCTCAAATTAAGATTATTGGGTGGTAATTAATTTTGAAGCCTTGAGTTGGGATTCGTTATTTAAACGCAACGGACGCAGCGACAAGCAATGGTCGCGGTGCTATGATATCTGAATAAAGTAGAGTTCGTTTGGTAAAGTACTCCGAATTCAGGCGGACTACTTACACAATGTTGGCATGGAGCATAGTCGAAGAGCATACGATTGTGCCGTTGCCACCGCGATAAAACGTGGTGCCCCTTGCGTTTAAATTACGATATGGCAATTCACCTCGCAATACAGATTTGCATGTAATCTTTCACGGATGTCCCGTAATTTCAATATATTAATCATCATCAAAGTCCGGCATTGGTACGGAACAGCTTCACCGCAATCGCCAGCAACACAATTCCGAACACCTTACGGATCACGCTGATTCCGGCCTTACCCAGCAAGCGCTCGAGCGGTTCAATCATCCGCAGTACAAAGTAGATGAACAGCGTATTGACCACAATACCGATCAGAATCACCTCCATATCGAATTCAGCTCTGAGCGACAAAAGGGTCGTCATAGTTCCCGTTCCCGCAATCAACGGAAAAGCAATCGGGACAATCGAAGCCGTTTCTGGTACTTCATCCTGATACAAGCGAATTCCCAAAATCATTTCCAGGGCAAGGAAAAAAATCACCAGCGATCCGGCAATGGCAAACGACGACACATCGATGCCAATCAGCTTCAGGATACTTTCGCCTAGAAACAAAAACAACACCATGATTAACAGCGAAGCCAGCGTAGCCTTCCCCGAATGGATATGCCCCACCCGCTTGCGCGTTTCAATGATGACCGGTAATGAGCCGATGATATCGATCACGGCAAATAGAATCATTGTAACCGACAGAATATCCTTTAACGACATGTTTTTGCTTTATTTGAATCAACGATAGATCTCACTTCTTTCTTCTTGCTGACGCTTCAACGGTTCAAGCCTTAAAAATACATTTCTTTTTTACCATAGAGTGCACTAAGCACTTTCACAGAGTTTACAGAGAATCCGCCTGCCATCTCTGATCCCTCCGTGTCTTCTCTGTGCCCTTTGTGGTTAAACCATGGAGCATCTTCAGGCCCTGGGTTCCTTTAACTCAATGAACCCAGAAACCATCACCCCATCATTACATCATCACATCAACACATCATCAAATTAGCTCCGACTGTGTTTGCACACAAATTCCGGTTTCGGCAAACGACGTTTCCATTAAGACTCTGCGGCCACGGTGGTAGTTAGAGCTCGGCTAGAAATCGCATTGCCATATTTGAAATAATCAAATTTTCAAACCAACAGCCCTCGTTGGAATTGTCACATTTTCAAATTTTCAAATTAACCCTCCGCCCATATCACCCCATCACCAAATCATCACCTTACCAAATCATCACATCAACACATCACCACATCATCACATCATCAAATCACCACCACCTCGTCCCCTTCCAAAATCACTTCCCCTTTCATCCTCAGCAGTATCTGCATCACCGTTACCACATCCTTTTGACAATACGTGACAATCCGCTGCAGGTTTTTTTCTTCCCAATACACGTGGCCTACCTGCGAGCCGTCTATATCGTCCTTCGGACTTGGTATACCCAAGATATGTGCAAGGAGATTCAGCGGTGTATAGCTTTTATAATCGCCGAACTTCCACAACTCCATCGTATCCAACAGGGGCACTTCCCAGGGTTTTTTACCGGCATTGTCGAGTTGTGGCGGTAAGGCAATACCGTTAATGACCATGCGACGGCAGATGTAGGGAAAATCGAATTCCTTGGCATTGTGCCCGCATAAAAGCATGGGCAGACCTTTACGTGAACCGTGGATTTGCGATAGCAGGGATGAAAATTCGCGCAGCAGTTCCGCTTCATCATCACCGTAAAAAGAACGCAACCTGAATTGACGTGCCCCGTCTTTCACGTGCAGGAATCCGGTACTGATGCAAATGATTTTACCGAATTCGGCATAGATACCGGCGCGGCGGTAAAACTGCTCTTCGCTGAGCGATTCCTCGTTTTTCAGATTAGAGGCTTTGCGCAGCCACATGGTCCGCAATTCATCCGGAACCTGGTCCAGGCCGGAGTACTGCGGCACGGTCTCAATATCGAGACAAAGGATTTGGGTTGCTGCAATTGGGTTGAGCATATTACAAAGGTATGGTCAACGCAGTCTGCTTGGCGCAGTAAACGGATGCAAACGTTTAGGTGGAGTTGTAAATGATCAGGCCTGCGATTCGGCAAAAGCCTTGAAGCGCTCGAGGTAGCCCAGCGATGTTTTCCGGAATGTACCCTTCATCAAGGGAGCCATCAGGCGCATTACACCCCGAAACGTGAATTGGTTTTCCATGCGGTACTCCGTAGTACCATCCGGATTGGCATGCAGCATTTTTCGGACACGGTTCACGGCCATGGGCGAACGATATTCCACTAAAACCTGGTCTTTACCGTTCGCTTCCAACACATGCTCTTCCATGCTCATCATGCGTTTGCCCATCTGAAAGCGCAGGATCGCTTTCGATCCGACCTCTCCGTTTGTCCCTTCTGTCGGTTCAACAGCCATTAGACCCGGCATCCAGTGTTTCATCCCGGCGTGGTCGTTGAGCAGGGCATACACCCGATCCAGAGATAGGGCAATCGTGGTGCTGTGTTCGTATTGCACGCTAAACGGATCAGTTGGTGTAGGTCAGGCGGAAGTTACCGGTTAGTGTCCTGACGGCTCCGGTGAGTGGATTTTCCAGTGCAACATTGAAGTTGCCCTGCACCTTGTTTTGTGCTGCATCGTGACTTGTCACCACAATGTTGCCAGCATTTTGTACGGGCGTGATCCAGCCCATGCCCAGCGCATCGGTATAGGTAAAGGAATTGTTGTTGTCGTCAACACCGTAGGTTCCGGGCTGTACCGATTCGAGTTCGAAGGTGAGTGATTCCCCACTTTGTTTTAGTCCGTTAACCGTAAGAACTATGGCGAGGTCGGCAATGATATTGGCATCCGCACAGGCGTTCGCTCCATTGAACGTCCAGGCGAGTTTTCCGTTGATCAGTTCGCAGGAATCGACATAAGGAACCGGGTTGTCCTCTTTTTCCTTGCAGGAGGATAGAAATAGGGAAAACAGGCAAATGCAAATAAGCTGAAAAGTCCGGACCATTTGCAGAGAGCCAATCACTTCAACTGGAAACTTTCCAGGAATTTGGTTGTGTAATTACCTTTTCTGAAATCGGCGTTCAGCATCAGCTGCTGATGGAAGGGGATGGTTGTCTTCACGCCTTCAATCACAAACTCACTCAAGGCACGCTCCATGGTTTGAATCGCCTCTTCACGCGTTTGTGCAATGGTGATCAGCTTGGCAATCATTGAATCGTAGTAGGGCGGAATGGTGTAGCCGGCGTAAATGTGCGAGTCGACACGTACACCATGGCCACCGGGCTGGTGCAGGACGGTGATGCGTCCCGGACTCGGACGGAAATCGTTGTAGGGATCTTCGGCGTTGATGCGGCATTCGATGGAATGCATTTTGGGATAATGGTTGTTGCCGCTGATGGGTACTCCGGCAGCGATCTTGATCTGCTCCTTGATGAGGTCATAGTTGATCACCTCCTCGGTTACGGGATGTTCCACCTGGATGCGGGTGTTCATCTCCATGAAATAGAAGTTGCTATGTTTATCCACCAGGAATTCGATGGTTCCAACACCTTCGTAGTTCGATGCCAAGGTCGCAGCAATGGCCGCATCACCCATCTTGTGGCGCAACTCCTCGGTCATGAACGGACTCGGAGTTTCTTCCAGCAATTTCTGGTGTCGTCGCTGGAGGGAGCAATCGCGTTCGCTGAGGTGGCAGGCCTTGCCGAACTGGTCGCCGGCAATCTGGATTTCAATGTGTCGTGGCTCTTCGATGAACTTCTCCATGTACAGCCCATCGTTTCCGAAGGCAGCGCCGGCCTCGGCCTGTGCTGTTTCGAAGGCTTTCTGCAGATCCTCTTCTTTCCACACGATGCGCATGCCTTTACCGCCACCACCGGCTGTGGCTTTGATGATGACCGGATAGCCGATCTTTTTGGCGGTCTTCTTACCATGCTCCACATTCTCAAGTAGTCCTGCAGAACCGGGTATGGTAGGTACACCCGCCTTGATCATCGTGTCCTTGGCGTTCGACTTATCACCCATGGCATCAATCTGCTCGGGTGTAGCACCGATGAACTTGATACCGTGTTTGGCACAAATAGCCGAGAAACGTGAGTTCTCACTTAAGAAACCATAACCCGGGTGGATGGCATCGGCATTGGTGATTTCGGCCGCCGAAATGATGCGCGGAATGTTGAGGTAGGACTCACGGCTGGGGGGAGGTCCGATGCACTCGGCCTCGTCGGCTAATCGCACGTGCAGGCTTTCTTTATCGGCCGTTGAGTACACGGCGACGGTGCGGATGCCCATCTCCTTACACGTCCGGATTATGCGCAGGGCGATTTCGCCCCGGTTAGCAATCAATATCTTTTTGAACATGGATTCAGCAGGTAATGCGGTCCGTTACGAACCAGTTAAACCAAAGAGGACGTGTGCTTGGGGATTCACGTCGGTCAATGCCCCGGTTCAGGAAGGATCAACCAGGAAGAGCGGTGTATCGTATTCCACCGGTTTGGCATCATCCACCAGCACCTTCACGATGCGACCCGAAATCTCAGATTCGATTTCGTTGAAGAGCTTCATGGCTTCGATGATGCACACCGCTTTACCGGCTTTCACTTCATCGCCCACCGATGCAAACGGTGCCTTGTCCGGACCTGATGAACGGTAAAAGGTGCCAATCATCGGGCTCTTGATGGTGACATACTTTGAATCGTCGCCAGCCTTTCCGGCAGCAGGGGGAGCAGCAACGGGCGCGGCAACAGGGGCAGCAGCTACCATCGGTGCTGCAGCGGGCATCGCAACCGGAGCGGCAACCGTGTGGATGACCTGCTCGGTACGGGGAGTAGCATTTTTGATGGTGATCTTCATGTCCTTCAACTCCAGGTTCACTTCGCTTACACCGGCTTTAGCCACGAACTTGATCAGTTCTTCAATTTCCTTTTTGTTCATGAGTAGGTCTTTTGACGGTGGCAAAGGTA
>JBJTJB010000574.1:0-11062 GCA_046095245.1 Bacteroidota bacterium
ATCGCGTTGCCATCCGTTTTTCTGTCCCTCACGGTAATGAATATCCGATGATTTCTTCCCCTGCTCATCGTAGAACTTCCAGAGGCTGTCCAACAATCCACCCCGGCGGTTCCCTTCCGATTTCAGACCCCCATTTTCATAATAGGATTTCCAGTATCCATCGGGTTTCCCATTCTTGAAAAAGCCTTCCGAGCTGATGATGCCATTCGGATACCGGAACGTGACAAGGCTGTCCTGGGCCTGTACACCGAAAGCGGTTAAAAGAGCAACTGTAAACAGGATACCCCGGGAAAGGCAGAAACGTAGCGGAATGGTGTGGACGTTCACGTGGTTTTTCGGTTCACGAGGAGTGATATCAGCGGGCAGAAATATCGAGCATACGCTGCAAGGGTCGCAAAGCATCGTTGAAGAGATCCGGATCGATGCTCACCTCTGGTTGACGGTGTTTTAGGCACAGGTACACCTTTTCGAGGGTGTTGAGTTTCATGTGCGGACAGTCGTTGCAGGCGCAGTTGTTGTTAGGTGGGGCCGGAATGAAGGTTTTTTGAGGTGATGCCTTGTGCATTTGGTGTAAAATACCACTCTCTGTCGCAACAATGAACTCGGTGGCCGAATCGCTGCGGGTGAATTCGAGCAGAGCGGTTGTTGATCCGATAAAATCCGCCAATTGCAAAACAGGCTCCTCACACTCGGGATGTGCAATGAACCTGGCACGGGGATACTGTGCTTTCAGTGCCGTGATTTTACTGAGTGAAAAAATCTCATGCACCATACAGGCACCGTCCCACAACACCAGATTACGGCCTGTTTTTTTAGCTACCCATGCGCCCAGGTTCTTGTCCGGTGCAAAAAGAATCGGCGTGTCGCGGGGTACACTTTCAACCACCTTTACCGCATTGCTCGACGTACAAATGATATCGCTTTGTGCCTTGATAGCGGCCGTGCAGTTGATGTAGCTGATCACGATGTGTTCGGGGTGTGCTTCGCGGAAAGTCCGGAAAGCATCCGGGGGACAGGTATCGGCCAGTGAGCAACCGGCGCGGTAATAGGGTAAAAGAACCTGCTTCCCCGGATTGAGCAGTTTGGCGGTTTCGGCCATGAAATGAACACCCGCAAACACGATCACATCGGCCTGGGTACGCGCAGCCTCCTGAGAAAGCCCAAGGCTGTCGCCAATGTAATCGGCAACATCCTGAATATCGGCATCCTGGTAGTAGTGCGCCAGAATCACCGCATTGTGCTCGCGTTTGAGGCGGGCGATTTCAGCGAATAGATCGATTTGCGGATCGATCTCCTACCGGATAGACCCCAATCGGTTCCAGTCGGGTTTATGGCTGCTGTTGGCTAGCATGGTCCTTGGGCACCAAAGGTAAGGGGGGTGGCCGCACCGGGGCGTTTCTTGTTGATGAAAAAAGAGCCTGTTAAAATCCGGTCCGGTTTTCCGGTTTCGAACAGGTCCTATTATATCTTAATCTTTTATAAGAATTAAGATACTATTATTAGTCTGTTCATACTGTGTATTCTTTTCTACCAGGGTGCTTGTTTGAGATCCTTCGGCTGCTTTATTCACAGGAATACACAAACTATTCACAGTGTAATGAATTGATGATCACTTGAGATACATGTTCTTCACAGCTTGTTGATAACCGTGAGTATGGATAAAAACAGGATAGGGATACCGTGTATAACCATCCCTTCATCCGTGTATAACCCGGACATTGTTTTCTGGTTAAAAACTTGGATTGAATACCAGTGCTGATTAAGCCGCAAGCAGATCAGAATTCCAAATAAACTTGTCGCTTATTCATGCACAGCTTTTCACAGCTGTCAACAGGGTTTTCAACAGCTTGTTCATCAACCCCGAAAACGTACCTTCGCAAGCCTATGATATTGCTTCGTCCTGAGCACTTTACAGCGTATGAACTGATTGATTGCGGCGACTTCGAAAAATTGGAGCGCTTTGGTCAGTACATCACCATACGTCCTGAACCTCAGGCGGTTTGGAGTAGAAAGCTATCCTTAAAGGAGTGGGAAAACACGGCCCATGTGCGGTTTGTACCCAAAAGCAGTTCGGCCGGTTCCTGGAAAAAGCTGCGCGATATGCCCGATCAATGGCATATTTCATACAGCCTGAGTAAGTTACATAAAATCACGTTCCGTCTGGGACTCACTTCCTTTAAACATGTGGGCATTTTTCCGGAGCAGGCAGCCAATTGGGATTTCATTTACGAGCGGGTTAGCCGTATTTCAAAGATCCATAAGCAACCTCGCGTACTGAATCTGTTTGCCTACACCGGGGGAGCCTCTCTGGCAGCACGCGCAGCCGGTGCCGATATCACCCACCTCGATGCCATCCGCCAGGTGGTGACCTGGGCCCGTGAAAACATGGAATTGAGTGATCTGGACGGAATTCGCTGGTTGGTGGAGGATGCCATGACTTTTGTGCGTCGTGAAGTGAAGCGTGGAAAACGCTACCATGGAATCATTCTGGATCCCCCGGCATACGGACATGGACCCAACGGTGAGAGTTGGAAACTGGAAGAGATGATCAATGAGATGGTGAAAGGGGTTGCCGAACTCCTCGAACCGGAGCATTCTTTCCTGGTGCTCAATACCTATTCTCTGGGTTTTTCTTCTTTGATTATCCGCAACCTCCTCGATGAACATTTTGGAAAACGTGCTTCGGGAGCCCAGTGTGGAGAACTCTACCTTCCGGCCACTTCGGGGGTGTCGCTGCCCTTGGGTGTGGTGGGTCGCATTTCCTGAGGAAGAAGAAAGAACCTTCCTGTTGATTCTGCGTACAATCTTCGCTGTAAACAAGCGTTCAGACAGCAGTGTCTGAGCTTACCTTTGTGAAATGAACACCACTGAGCACCATTACCGATCCCTGCTGGATAAGCTCGATGGATTTATACGCAAGTATTACCTGAACCAACTCCTGCGCGGTGCACTACTCACCGTAGCCTTGCTAATCGGGTTTTACCTCTGTGTAACCTTGATGGAATCCTTCGCCTGGTTCGGTCAGGGTGTCCGTTCGGTGTTGTTTGTGGCCTACCTGGCCTCTACCGGTTTCGTGCTCTGGAAATTCATTGCGCTTCCGCTGCGTGGGCTGTATAAGCTGGGTAAGACCCTGAGCCACGAAGAAGCGGCACGACTCATTGGGCTTCACTTTCCGGAAATAGCCGATAAACTGCTCAATACCCTTCAACTACACCGTCAGTCGCAGGAAAACCTGAGCGATTTTGCCCTGATCGAGGCCAGCATCGCCCAGCGTAGCCAGGCCTTGAGTCCGCTCCCTTTTACAACGGCCATCGACCTCCGTCAAAACCGGAAGTACATCCCTTATGCGCTTGTACCGGTATTGGTGTTATTGATTCTGTTATTTGCTGCTCCCCAGCTGATCACAGCACCTACCCAGCGCCTGATTCAGTTCAATAAATCCTTTTCGCGACCTGCACCCTTTCAGTTTGTGGTAAAGACCACACCCTTACAGGTCATCCAATTTGAAGACTTCCAGTTGGAGGTGAAACTCGAGGGTCGTGAAATCCCTGCCGAGGTCTTTGTAGAAATCGGTGACAACAATTACCGCCTGGAAAAAGAAGACCTCAGTACATTCCTCCACACCTTCCGCAGTGTTCAGGGTGAAACACCGTTCAGGTTACATGCCGATGGGTTTTACTCCGAAGAATACATCCTCAATGCAGTTCCCAATCCCGTCCTCACCGATTTTTCCGTGCAGCTCGATTACCCCGATTACCTGGGTCGGAAAGATGAAACAGTGCGCAATGCCGGTGACCTGATTCTTCCTGCAGGAACGCGCGCCACGTGGAACATCGCTACACGCAATGTGAATGAACTTCGGGTCCGTTTCGACGACAGTACACTGGTCATGCGTGGTGATGAACAGGCATTCAGTTTCCGGAAACGATTACTTAAAAATACAACCTATGTGATCAGTACTGCAAACCGGTTCCTGCGTGGCAGGGACTCGGTGGCGTACACGGTACAGGTCACTCCCGACCAATATCCTGCAATCAGTTGTGAGGAGCAACGCGATTCGGCATCCTACCAGCGGCTGTATTTGCGGGGTATAATCGAAGACGATTATGGACTGAGTAAACTCCAGTTCCGTTACCGGTTCCTAAAACGCGGCGGAGAATCTGTGAATGAAACCCTAACAGCAGTCGCCATTCCCTTCACGAACGGCAGTACCCGCGACCAGTTCTTCCATTTTTGGGATTTATCGGCTGTTGGTTTACAAGCTGGCGATGAACTGGAATACTACGTAGAGGTTTGGGATAACGACGGTGTACAGGGACCCAAGAGTGTCCGTTCTGCTTCAGGGTTATTCAAGGCACCCGATCTGCGCGAACTGGCCAAGGAAAACGATTCACGCAACAAAGCACTCAAGGAAGACCTCAATGCAGCCATCCGGAAAGCCAAGGCCTTACAGAAAGACCTGAACTCCCTACAGAAGGACCTGCTCAATAAAAAAGCCCTCGATTACGAGGATCGTAAAAAAGCTTCCGACCTGCTCAAGCAGCAGCAGGAGTTGGAACGCCAGGTTCAGGAAATCCGCAAAGACCAGCAACGCAATACACAGCAGCAACAGGAACTCAGTGCTCCCGATCCCGAGCTGGCTGAAAAACAACAGCAGCTTCAGGAATTGTTCGATAAACTCATGAATCCCGAAATGAAGGAGATGATGCGTCAGCTCGAACAGATGATGGCTGAGCTCGACAAAAAGAAGTTGCAGGAAATGATGGACAAGATGAAGCTCGACAGCAAGGACCTCGAGAAACAACTTGACCGTACGCTTGAACTGTTCAAACAACTGGAGCTTGAGCAGAAAATGAAAGAGACCGTTGAAAACCTCGATAAGCTGAGCAAGGACCAGGAGAAGCTTGCTGAAAAGAACGACGAGAAAAATGCGGACTCCAAGGAACTCAACAAGGAACAGCAAGAACTCAACAAGCAGTTTGATGAAGTGAAAAAAGACCTGGATGAAATCGAGCAGAAAAACAAAGAGCTCGAATATTCACAGGAGATGGAAAACTTCGATCAGGAGCAGCAGGAGATTTCCGAGCAAATGCAACAAAGCGAACAGTCCTTGTCGGAGGGTCAGAAGAAAAATGCCAAGAAGAGCCAGAAGAAGGCCGCTGATCAGATGAAAGAGTTGAGCCAGAAGATCAGTCAGCAACAGCAGAAGCAAGAACAGGAACAAGCTGAAGAGGATATGCAAGCGCTCCGTGCCCTGCTCGAAAACCTGCTACGGTTCAGCTTCGACCAGGAGTCCCTGATGGAACGACTCAAAACGATGGACGTGAACAATCCGCAATACCTGAAAATGGCGCAGGAGCAGCGGAAGCTGAAGGACGATGCCCGCATCCTGGAAGATTCCCTGTTGGCCTTGAGTAAGCGCGTTGCCCAAATCAGCTCGGCGGTCAATGAACAAATCACCGACATCAACGACAACATCGAAAAATCACTTTTCAACCTTCAGGACCGGTTTGTTCCCCAGGCCCGTTCAAACCAGCAGTTCGTTATGACTGCGGTGAACAACCTGGCCCTCTTGCTTAGCGAAAGCCTCGACCAGATGCAGAAGGACCAACAGCAACAAAGCAATTCAAGTTGCAGCAAGCCGGGTCAGGGAAAACCCAAGCCGGGACCCAATGCCGGCGACATCAAACGCATGCAGGAAAAGTTGAGTCAACAACTCAAAGAAATGAAGGAGAAAATGGAGAAGGGGCAAAAACCGGGAGGAAAACCCGGCCAGGGCATGAGCGAAGAACTGGCCCGTATGGCCGCTCAGCAGGAAGCCTTGCGCAACGCCCTCAACCAGCTTAACCAACAGGAAAACAAGGACGGAAAAGGAAAGATGGGTGATTTAGGTAAGCTGGCCGAGCAAATGGAGCAGAACGAAAAAGACATTGTCAACAAGCGCATCACCGAATTGACCCTGAAGCGGCAGCAGGAAATCCTGACCCGTTTACTTGAAGCAGAAAAAGCCGAGAAGGAACGCGAACAGGAAGAGCGCCGCGAATCGAATGAGGCCCGCGACATTTACCGTTCCTCTCCCCAGTTTGAGGAGTTCAAGCGACAGCATGCGCGCGAAACCGAACTCCTGAAGACCATTCCACCCGGGTTCACCGGATTTTACCGCAA
This sequence comes from Bacteroidota bacterium, assembly GCA_046095245.1. GTDB lineage: Bacteria > Bacteroidota > Bacteroidia > AKYH767-A > OLB10 > JAJTFW01. The sequence continues at coordinate 6,166 of JBJTJB010000574.1, forward strand.
GCTGGTGGATACTTATTATCAGAACCTGCAAACACCCTGATTCGTACACAGACTACCGTTGGTAAATCGGGCTTTACCCGTTTACCGATCCTGATAAATCACCTACATTCGTAATGACCGGCCACAACCTTATTGTTGTTGCCGATTCCCTTTCGTGCCATGACCACTCCTCCACAGACCATCAAGTTGCAGATCCCTTCCAAGCCGGAGAGCATTCACGTCATTGAGAAACTCATCGACGAACTGAAAGCCGATCACAAAGTCAATGAGGAATGCTACGGCAACATGCTGGTTGCCGTTACTGAGGCTGTAAACAATGCCATCGGCCACGGCAACAAATACGATGCGGCTAAACTGGTGGATGTGTCGTATGAAGTGGAATCGGACCAGATTTCCTTTACCATCAGCGATCAGGGTACCGGATTCGACTACCTGAACCTTCCCGATCCGACCGATCCCGAAAACCTTGAAAAGCCCACAGGCCGCGGCGTCTTTTTAATGAAGCACCTGGCCGATCAGATCATCTTCTCGGAAAATGGCCGGGTGGTTGAACTTTACTTCCGGACCAATGTCCACCTGAGCTAAAAGCTCCCGTACATGATCCGGTTTTCAACGGCCGACACATCCTATCAACTGCGCGACAGAACCTTGCTTCGGAATTGGCTGGAGCACATTGCCCGTGGGCAGAAGCAGCGAATCGCATCCTTGGACTACATTTTTTGCAGTGACGAGTACCTGTATGCCATGAATGTGCGCTTTTTAGCCCATCGCACCTATACCGACATCATCACCTTTGATCACCGTCCGGCTCCCGGTCCGATCGAGGGAGAGTGCTATATCAGCATCGATCGGGTCCGCGAAAACGCCCACACCCAGCAGCTGAGCCTGCGCGATTAACTACACCGGGTAATGGTGCACGGGCTCCTCCACCTGTGTGGTTATGGCGACAAAAGTCCCCGGGAGCAAGGTCGCATGCGCAAGCTGGAGGATTTGAGCCTGAACAAGCGCCGGTTTTAGTCACCCCCCGATTTCCTGAACGCCGTTTGTTCGGAACAGACACTGGTTCGAAGTCATTAAACAGCCTTTTAGTTGTGTTAATTACCAAAAACACATGGTTTGGCGGTAGGTTTTAGGCAGCTTGTTTTAGCGATTTCATCCGGAATAAACAGACGAAGCCCCCATCAAACAAGACCTTTCTTTTGTTAATAACTGCGTTAATTGTTAATGAATAAATTTTGTTAACGTATTGATAAACAATATATTTGTTAGCAATTAACAGCCTGTTTAGAACGTTCCACGTGAAACCATGCAATTCCCAGATTACGATGTTATAGTGGTTGGTGCCGGCCATGCCGGATGTGAAGCAGCAGCGGCTGCCGCCAACATGGGTTCAAGGGTCTTGTTGATGACCATGAACATGCAAACCATTGCCCAGATGAGCTGTAACCCGGCCATGGGTGGAATCGCAAAAGGCCAAATCGTCCGTGAAATAGATGCACTGGGAGGATACTCCGGTATCGTCAGTGATCGAAGTGCCCTGCAGTTTCGGATGCTGAACCGAAGCAAAGGACCCGCCATGTGGAGTCCACGCACCCAGAATGACCGTATGCTATTTGCTGCTGAGTGGAGGAAAATGCTGGAGCAGACACCCAATGTGGACTTTTGGCAGGACATGGCTGTAGGGCTCCATGTGGAACATGGTCGAGTGGCCGGCGTAAATACGTCCATGGGTTTAACCTTCCGTTGCAAGGCGGTCGTGTTGACCAACGGCACGTTTTTAAACGGGATTATTCACATCGGTGAGAAGCAATTCGGAGGCGGAAGAACAGGTGAAAAGGCAGCCACGGGAATCACCGAACAGCTCGTCCAATTCGGCTTTGAAAGCGGTCGTATGAAGACCGGTACTCCGCCACGAATCGATGGGCGCTCCCTCGATTACAGCAAGATGGAGGTACAGGAAGGGGATGTGGAGCCAGGTAAATTCAGTTATAAGGACACACCGAGGATTGCGAAGCAGCGCCCTTGTCACATCACTTATACCAACGAGCAGGTGCATGATATTTTGCGTGCGGGGTTCGAGCAAAGCCCCATGTTTACGGGCAGGATTCAAGGCTTAGGGCCTCGCTACTGCCCCTCTATAGAGGATAAAATCTCCCGCTTTGCTGATCGGGACCGACACCAGTTGTTTGTTGAGCCGGAAGGTTGGGACACGGTTGAGATTTACGTGAACGGATTCTCTAGCTCCCTTCCCGAGGATGTTCAATACCGCGCTCTGCGGCTTATTCCGGGTTTTGAAAACTGCAAAATGTTCCGTCCCGGATATGCCATCGAATACGATTACTTCCCTCCTATCCAATTGAGGCATTCACTTGAAACGAAGCTCGTAGAAGGCTTGTTTTTTGCCGGACAAATCAATGGCACCACAGGTTATGAGGAGGCGGCCTGTCAGGGTTTAATGGCCGGCATTAACGCTCACAGAAAGGCGAATGCTCAGTCCGCTGTGGTACTGGATCGCTCGGACGCCTACATCGGCGTATTAATCGATGATTTGATTACCAAGGGTACCGATGAACCCTACCGGATGTTTACCAGCCGTGCCGAATTCCGTACCCTTCTGCGGCAGGACAATGCGGATATCCGGCTTACTCCTTTGGGTTATGAAATCGGATTGGCCGATGAAGAACGATTTATGGCTGTAAATGCTAAAATAACTGATTATCAATTAGTTATGAAGAAACTGGCGGATACATCCATCGAACCCCAAGAGGTAAATCCCTGGTTTGAAACGCTTGAAACAGATCCGATAAGACAGAAAATTAAAATGGTGTCCGTTTTGGGCCGACCGCAAGTGGATCTCAAATCGATGATAGATCAACTACCCAGCGTAAGAAGCCTGGTCGATCAATTGAATGTTTCAACAGAAGCTTTGGAGCAGGCAGAGATCAATATCAAGTATGCCGGTTATATAGACCGTGAATTAGAGCTCGCGAACAAAATGAACCGTCTTGAGCACCTGCGTTTACCTTCCGATTTGGACTATTTAGCGATACCCAGCCTTAGCATGGAGGCCCGTCAGAAGCTGAGCCAATTACAACCAGAAACATTGGGTCAGGCAAGCCGTATATCGGGTGTAAATCCGGCTGATATCTCTGTATTGATGGTCTATATTGGCCGCTAAAGCCTGTGTTCCACGTGAAACCATACCGTTAGAAAAGTGTCAGATGATCTAAACTTAGGGATGGGGTTGTAAATGCATTATGATCTCAACATGTTGCCGAAAAAACCATTAAAACATTGAAAATCAGAGATATATATCAATAAATTACCATAAATACACTCCGGAAATCCCTCAATACACCCATGCAAGAACTTCATTCCTGTCCGATCTGTTCGGGAACCAAGCTGCAGAGTGCGATGCAGATCAAGGACCACAGTGTTTCACATGAAACATTTCAGGTGCAGCGTTGCAGCGATTGCTCTTTTCTATTTACGAACCCACGGCCAGGGCTATCCGAAATCGGTCCCTATTACAAATCGGACGAGTACATCAGCCATACCAACAGCAGCAAAGGTGTACTCAATACGCTCTATCAATGGGCACGCAAACGGGCCATCCGTTCCAAGCTTAGTCTGTTAAACCACGTTGCCAAGGGTCCACGCACCTTGTTGGACTATGGTTGTGGCACCGGTGAATTTTTGGCAGCAGCTGTACAGGATGGTTGGGTGGGAGCCGGACTGGAGCCCGATGCAGGCGCCCGAGAGCAGGCTCGACACAATCACCGGCTCAACGTGGAGGATCCATCACAGTTAAACAACTTACCCAACGGACAATTCGGGGCCATTACACTCTGGCATGTGCTGGAGCATGTACACGATCTGCAGGAAACGGTATCTCAACTGAAACGCTGTATGGCAGGAAACGGGGTGCTGATCATTGCGGTGCCCAATGCAGAAGCAGAAGAGGCACAGCACTACGCGGAACACTGGGCCGCTTACGATGTACCACGGCACCTGTACCATTTTACTCAGGACAGCATGATTCGATTGATGCAGCAACACGGATTGGCTTGTATTTCGGTAGAGGGCATGTTTTTCGATCCATTTTACATCAGCCTGTTGAGTGAACGGTACCGTCATGGTGGATTTCGTCCCCTTCAAGCGGTGTTTCGTGGAACACGAACCACCTTACGCGCCCGGAAACAGTTGAACCTGAACTCATCCCTACTCTACATTTTTAAGCACCGTGATTGAGCATGGAAACCCGCAAGCCCCTTCGCAGACACCCTTCACTCCAAGCCTGGAGTCGAGAGCACCACGATACCCTGATGTTCTGCCTGAAAATCCGACAGGCCTTGCTGCGACACGTGGAACCTGCCCGGATCGGTGCCTACATCGTGTGGACCTGGGAAAACACCATAAAGACACACTTTCGCTCAGAAGAGACCGACTTGTTTCCGCTGCTGGGCACAAACCATCCCATGGTGCGACGCGCCCTGAAGGAGCACGAAAGACTGCAGGAGTTGTTTTTAAAAACACCACACGACAACCAAAGCATACAGGACCTGGAACGAAGCCTGGAGGCCCATATCCGTTTTGAGGAGCGGGAGTTGTTTGAACTCATGCAAGAAGACCTGTCCCCTGAAGTATTGAATGCGATTCAGTACAATCGTACCGGTATGGCAACCTGTGCTGTAAACGCAGCCGAGCATACAGAGGCATGGCCGGACCCCTTTTGGTTAAGCCCCCGTTGAATTCGCCGCTTACACACGAAAAACGTTCCGCTTGCGTTCTAAAATCCGGAGATTAAACCGCGGTTTAACCAAACCATCCAACACCGAAACAAATCCATGAAAGCCCTTCACATTTCTATTACCCTACTGCTTGCCTTGCTTATTCT
>JBJTJB010000575.1:0-6924 GCA_046095245.1 Bacteroidota bacterium
TATGTCTACCAGGCATTTCGGTTCGGATTCAAAGCTTTTCCTGAAACCGTGCAGCGCTTTGTGACCATTGCGTTTTGGTCCCTGAGTATACTGTGTGTTGCCGTTTTGCTGCTGAACGTTTTCATTGATTACAAGGAATGGCCCAAGGCGTTGCGGGTGTATAGTACCGCCATGGTATTCGTACTGCTTTTGTCGAAGTTGTTTGTCCTGATTTTCCTCCTGACCGACGATGTATACCGCGGTGGAAGATGGCTCTATTCATGGATACAGGGATTCCCGTCCGGTGGTCAAGTTGATCAGGTGTCCGTTCGGGCTTCGGTCATTACACGATCTGATTTTCTCATTCGGACCGGACTTGTATTGGGTTCACTCCCATTCATGTCCTTGGTTTATGGTATGGTAAAAGGTGCTTATGACCTGCGTGTAAAAACCATCCGCCTGCGCACCCCCCGAATTCCTGCCGGATTCGATGGATTTAAGATGATCCAGATTTCTGACCTGCATGTGGGTTCGTTTGTTGGTACAGAACCGGTGAAACGTGCAGTGGATCGTATCAATTCTCTTAATCCCGACATCATTGTATTTACGGGTGATCTGGTTAATAACACAAGTGATGAACTAATCCCTTTTCAACACATTCTCAAGCAGCTCAAAGCGCGACATGGGGTCTACTCGACTTTGGGCAACCATGATTATGGCGATTATGTGCGTTGGGCGGATGAAGCAGAAAAATCAGCGAACCTGAACAGGCTGATTTCGATGCAGCGTGAGATGGGTTGGGACCTGTTGCTCGATGAGCACCGGATGATTGAGCAGAATGGAGAATTCATATCGCTGATTGGAGTTCAGAACTACAGTATGCATTTGCGATTTCCCAAGTACGGGAGTCTTCGTAAAGCCACTGAGAATATCCGATACGCCGACTTCAACGTATTGCTGAGTCACGACCCTTCACATTGGAAAGGAGAAGTACTCAACGATTTTCCTCACATCCACCTTACGCTCTCCGGGCATACCCACGGCTTCCAATTTGGTGTCGAATTGCCCGGATTCAAATGGAGTCCTGTGCAGTATGTGTATCGCGAATGGGCCGGATTGTACACCGACGGGCACCAGCATTTGTATGTCAATCGCGGACTTGGTTTCCTCGGTTACCCTGGCAGAGTGGGTATTTTACCGGAAATAACGTTGTTTGAACTGGAGCGGGTGTGACGAGAGTTTACAGGATGTTGATTACTTCGAGGCGTTTCTTCTGAGTAGGCGATTCAAAAAAATGTTCAGGAGGATTGGGAAGAGTAAGTCAACAAATCCCACTCGCTCAGGGGGCCACCGCACCGCCCTCCCCAAAGCAAAGTTCGAGGTTTTTATTGAGGAAGTTCCCTCAATAAACGTTTGTATACGACTATCATCACAATCCGGATTAAAATGTTCAGAGTCACATATTCCAACCAACCGTATTTTTGAAGGATGACCGGTTCCCTGTTGCTTATTCCATCCACCCTTGGAGATACACCTCCCGAGGATGTATTGCCCCTCTCTGTGCTTGAGCACATTCGGTCTACCCGATTTTTCATTGTAGAACAATCAAAGGCTGCGCGGGCTTTTCTGAAGTCCTGCAATTTGCCAGTGCCTCAACAGGAGATCCATGTTGTCGAATTGGATAAACACGACGAACAACAGGATTTGGATGATTTCTTGTATCCTGCACTTTCCGGTCACAACATCGGCTTGCTTAGTGATGCCGGATGTCCTGGCGTTGCGGACCCCGGTGCACGGGTGGTTGCTTTGGCACACCGGAAAGGTATTCCCGTTAAACCGCTGATTGGTCCCTCCTCCCTCCTCCTCGCACTCATGGCCTCCGGCCTCGAAGGGCAACGCTTTTGCTTCAACGGATATTTGCCCATCGATCGGAACGAGCGAATGAAGAAAGTACAGCAATTGGAAGACAGAGCATTGCGTTTGAAAGAAACACAGTTGTTCATTGAAACACCTTACCGGAACAATGGCATGATCGAGGATTTGCTCAGATCACTTGCCGGAACAACCCGTTTGTGCCTCGCAGCGGATCTCAGCACTTCAAACGAATGGGTTCGAACCTTAACCGTTCGCGAATGGAAATCGAATGTGCCTGATCTCCACAAGCGCCCTTGCGTTTTTCTGGTCGGTGCCTAAGCTTATCCTGCAGAAATGACAGCGTCAACGCGGCTGATCACCTCTGCTTCAAGTTTTTGTGCTTCCTGCTCAATTCTACCTGCCTCGGCCAGAACCTGAGCTAGATACGTCTTATCAGCAAATCCACTTGCATTGATCCGGACATTCATGTGTGCACCATACACAGCGGTGCGGGCGCACAAAGCACCGACACCGGCATCGGAAACGGAGTTCGGATTTCCCTCTATGGCCATCTCTGCTATAACATGCATGCATTCCAGGGAAGTTTTCATGACTTCCAAGGGGATCTCAATAGCATGCTTGGTTGCCATTTGAATGGCGGATTTCCTGATTTCCTTTTCAGTTTCTGACCCCTTTGGCAGCTTAAAGGCGTCCATGATTCCATTAAAAGCCCTGGTATCTTCATCAACCAGGAAAAGCAAGCGCTTACGGAGCTCTTGTCCGCGTTCAGCAACTTTGCTGAAGTATGCCCAACGATGCTCCCACCCTTTTTTCCCTGCACTCAGGTTAGCGACCATGGTTCCAAGAGAAATGCCTAGGGCACCAACAGCTGCAGAAATGGATCCCCCTCCAGGAGCCGGTGATTCACTTGCTGTCTCTTCGGTCAGTGCAGAGAAGTTCATTTCAACCAGCTTCTTGTGTTGGTCTTCTATGCAATACTCTATGATGCGTTCCCGTGGATTGAAGGGAGCGAGTTCATCCAATCCCATGGATTTTACAGCCATGTGTATGAGTTCCGCATCACTAACGCCCGAACTCAATCGCTGTTTGTTTAGAAAAAAACGTCCGGCCTCAAGCATGGCTGAAAGCGGTACCAGCCCGACAAGTTCGGAACCGGTAACGCGCTGTCCTCGTTTGTAAGCACTGTCGTTGCAAGCCTCAAAAACCACATGCAAAGGGGTTTCACGGAAGCGTGTGATGTTAATGGAAACCTGTGAGATACCATACTCATCAATATACCAGCCAATGGCCTTCACTCCTTTCAGCAGGCCCGGCTCACGCAGTTCCTGTCCGGCTGAGTCCAGGATTTTCTTTCCGTTTTCATCGAGCTTCACACGTCCGGCTTCACGAACATCAAAGGCAACTGAATTGGCCCGCTTCACCGATTTGGTATTCAGGTTGACGTTATACGCAATCAAAAAATCCCTAGCCCCGATGACTGTTCCTCCGCACTGGGCGGGAAAAGTATCCGGGCCGAAGTCAGGCTTCCATTCCGGGAGCGTAATTTTCTTGAAGAATCCTTCATATTCACCTGCGCGAATGACCGACAGATTACTGCGACGTTTGTCCTGTTGCGCATCTTCGTATAAATAGACCGGGATGTTCAACTCATCTCCGACGCGTTGTGCCAGTTTTTTACTCCACTCTGCAGTTTCTTCCATGCTGATTCCGGAAACCGGAATAAGCGGACAAACATCTGTTGCACCCATCCTCGGATGCTCACCTTGATGCTTTCGCATATCAATCAAGCGAGATGCAGTCGAAATGGCCCTGAAGGCCGCCTCGCATACGGACGCCGGTTCGCCAACAAGCGTCATCACGGTTCGGTTTGTGGCCTTTCCTGGGTCAACGTTTAGGAGACTAACGCCATCGACAGAACGGATTGAATCAGCGATTTGATCGATGATGCGCAAATCCCTTCCTTCGCTGAAATTCGGAACACATTCAATGAGTTGTTTCATGGGGTATATCAGATTCGTTTTCCGTTCAGGATAACGGTTTCAATCAGATCGCTTCCAAACGCATAAGGCATATAGGCAAGAGATCGTATGGGTTTTGTGATGAACAGGTTGGCGACTTTACCAGGTTGAATGCTTCCAGCCTCTCCCATTACACCCATGGCATATGCACTGTTGAGTGTAGCGGCATTGATGGCCTCTTCCGGACTCATTCCCAGATAAAGACAGGCCAAAGACAATACGAAAGGCATTTTTCCGGAGGGACAAGATCCGGGATTATAATCGGAAGCCAGTGCAACTGGTAATCCCGCATCAATCATTTTTCGTGCTGGTGGGTAATGCAGTTTTAGAAAGAAGGCTGTGCCCGGCAGCAGCGTCGGCATTGTTTCACTGCCAAGCAGGCTGGCTATTTCAGCATCTCCGGTGCATTCCAAATGATCGACGGATAGGGCATTGTGTTTAACTCCAACCTGAATACCACCGGAAAAATCGAGCTCGTTGGCATGGATTTTCGGACGCAAGCCATAGCGGTTGCCAACATCCAGTATTCTATCCGTTTCTTCAACAGTGAAAAAACCGCGATCACAGAACACATCGTTGAAATCGGCAAGGCCTTGGTCGGCAATCAGTGGAATAAGGTCATTGACCAGGAGGTCTACGTAAGCTTTCCGGTTTTCACGGTAGGCTACGGGCATGGCATGCGCACCCAGAAAGGTGGCGCGGATGATGAGTTCAGACTGTTCCTTCAGCCTTCGGATTACGCGCAACATTTTGAGTTCGGCATCAAAGCTTAAGCCGTAACCACTTTTGATTTCAATGGCACCAGTTCCACTGCGCTTCACCTCTTCAAGGCGCTCCAATGCTGCATCAACCAGCTCCGATTCATCGGTATCCTGAAGTCTCAGGGCTGAGTTAAGGATGCCTCCGCCCCGTTTTGCAATTTCTTCATAGGTCAAGCCATGGATGCGGTCAACAAATTCGGCCTCCCGGCTTCCTGCGAAAACAAGGTGTGTGTGTGAATCACACCACGATGGAAAGACGTATCTGCCCTCTGCATCGATTACATCATTCACCGGGTGATGGAACGGCTCATCCATGCTTCCGGTTTCGGAAATGCGATCGCCTTCAATCAAGACCCACGCATTTTCAAGCACTGGAAGCTGTTTCATTTCGGAACCACAAATGATGTGGCTACGTCCGTGTTGAACGATGCCTTTGGCGTTTTGAATCAGAGTACGGTTCATGTTAACGATCTAGTACAAATTTCCCCAATCAGACGCAGAGCCGGTTCCCAGATGAATTTTGTTTTTCAACAATTCGTACCGGTGTCATGGAGGTTTTCATTGACATAGCAACTCCAAATATCGGTCGATATAGGCGTTCTTTTGTTTCCGCTTGTATTGCATCACGAAGCGCGGATGAGGTAGTGCTTTCACGTCTTCGAACCATCCGTGCTGTTCATTCAATCTCCTTAATTGCTTGAAATTCTCCCCCTCTCCCAAACTGATCACGAAATCCGTCTTGGCACCAGCGGCCAATTGGCCTTCGATCGAATCGATGATAAACGGCTTTACCCGCTCCAAAAGATCCTGTTGGTCGTAATAATTGCAGTTTTTTTCATCCTTGGTGAACCCGAGCGGACAAACTGATCCGAGGTAAATCTGCTCGAAAAAGGGTTTTGGGCCGCCCATGGCGTTGATCACTTCATACACGAATGTTGCACTGCTTTCCGGCTTCACGGGCAAATGATGATCAATGCCCAAGATCGCTGTCAGGCAAACGGGATCGGTGAATGGGATTCCGGTAAGTCCGGCGCCCAAACGACCCGGATTGATCCCGAGCAAAAAACGGCGCGGTTTCCGATCGTGGTAATATCGATTGTAGAATACCGTTACCAATTTTCTGATTTCCTGGTACTGGTAGGGATTCAATAAGCGAACACCTGTAGGTAACCTGAACCGTGGGTCCAACTTATTGATGAAGCGGAGGATTTGCGTATCGAAGTAGGCAGCCGGCATGTGTAAAACTGGTTCGCGGTCGACTCATGAACCGCGTTACAAAAATCTACTTTTAAGGCGATGGAATACACCCAATTGGAAATAGAAGTCAACCCGATTGATCCATATCGTGATTGGCTTTGTTTTTCGCTAGCCGAAGCCGGGTTCGATATGTTCGAGGAGACTCCTGTAGGGCTTAAAGCCTACATCAAGACCGAGCTACAGGACATAGAGCGGGTTGGTGCATTGTTGGATGAATGCAGGGCCATGGGTGCCGATGTAAAGGCGGATGAAAGCCGTATTCCCTGGCAAAACTGGAATGCCGATTGGGAGGCTAATTTTCAGCCGGAGTGGATTGCCGGTGAAGTACGTGTAAGGGCCGAATTCCATGAACCGGATCCAAATGCCGGAATGGAAATCATCATCCAACCCCGTATGGCGTTCGGTACCGGCCATCACCCTACTACCTCATTGGTCATGGAAACGCTTTTAGGCATCGACCTGAATGGTCGCTCCGTAATCGATATGGGCTGCGGTACGGCCATACTCGCTATACAGGCGGCTAAAAGCGGTGCAACCGGGATTCTTGCAATTGACAACGACCCCAATTCAGTCGAAAATTCAATCGATAATGCGCAAAGGAATTTGTGTTCCGAGCTGATATCCGTCGTGCTTGGAGATGCATCCGCTTTACCCGGTAACCGATGTGATGTTTTTATTGCCAATATCAACCGAAACATCATCATGACAGACTTATCCACCTACCGATCCTGTATCAATCCGGGCGGCATGTTGATCACGAGTGGATATTATGAACAGGATTTGCCCATGATTAAGCAGGCAGCCAGTGCCTTGGACCTACATTACCACTCACACATGACTCGAAACGATTGGTGCTGTGCTGTCTTTCAATTAACCTGAACCTGAAATATACCATGTTCCGTTCTCCAATAGTGCGTTGTCTTTTTCTTTCCTTCCTACTGGTTTTTTTCCTTGTGTTTCAAGCGCAAGCTCAAACGCTGAAGACCTTTAGTAGTGATCCGGTTCAGTTCCTGAAGGAGCTTAGGGCGTATATG
>JBJTJB010000576.1:0-1783 GCA_046095245.1 Bacteroidota bacterium
CATCAGTTCCATGCATGCCCGCAGGCTTGATGTGCTGTTTGCACCCCTAATACCATCATCCCGATGATCCGTAATTGGTTCAGCTTTATTCTGGCGTGTGGTTTACTGTTGGGGCTGACATGTACCCCAAGTATGGTCATGGCACAGCGCAAAAATGCCAGGTCAGGGACCGAGCAAAACGCCTTTCGCCCCGATTTCCGTTTTGAGTTTTCACTGCACAAAGAAAACTTCGACTCTGCTTCGAAGGTGTGGCCGGTCATTTCGAACAGTGACAACCTGGCATTGGTTCAGGAGGGAGAATACATTCTGATGCGGAAAAACACCGAAACTCCATTCGCCGTGTTGGGCGAATTTGGTCGTGAGTTATCGGGTATCATGGTCAGTGCCTCGCTAAGTATCAGCAGCCGCAATGTAGAGCCTGGTTCGGCGGGAATACTCTTCATGGCTCAGCAAGATGGCACCGGCGGTTACGTAGCGGAGCTGAACACCGAGCATCAGTTCCGGCTTCGGCAAATCACCCGGAACGGATATCGGCTGATGACAGGGCAAGAAAAAGAATCGGGTTGGATTCGCCTGAAGCAATTGCCCGTGGCATCCTTTCACCACTTCGACATCCGTACTTCGGGAGGTCACTATGAAATCCGAATAGATGACATTCCGGTGATTGCATTCGATGACCCGGGATATTTGCAGGGCGCCATCGGGCTGTTTATCGGGGCTGCCTCTGTCTGTCGCGTTGATTACCTCGACCTGTACTCCATGCAATCCGATTTGAAAGCATCAATAACAGGAACGGAAATGCAACAAGCCAACCAGCCTGACCTGGTCGTTCTGAGTGAAACCATTGTCGAACTGAGGACAGAAATCGCTGCGCTGAAACAACAAAACGAAGACCTCAAGCAGCGGATAGAAACGCTCAAAGGCGGTGATCAGGAAATGAAAACCAAAACCACCGGACTCGAGAAGCGAATCCGTGATTTGGAAAAGGGACTTGAACAAGAGAAAAAAACAAGTGATTCACTCCGTGTTTCCAACACCGAATTAACCCGATACAAACAGGTCATTGACGAAAGCGGAGGTGGGGATCTAGTGAATACCCTGAGTAAAAGCCTCAAATCGGAGAAACTTCGCAGCGATGAACTTGAACTTCGCAATCAGGTTTTGCAGGATTCACTGCGTATACTGAGGCAGGAATTCAAACAGCAATTCAACTGGACTCCGGCACAGGAGCCCGCTCAGGGGAAGGGAGGATACACGCTCCCAAAAGACAAGTAATTCGTACTCCAACTACCCTACTCTCAACACATGTCCACTCAAGGAGAAGTCCGCAAGATAACCACCCTTACCCTGCTTGAAATGAAGCGTCGTGGAGAACCCATCTCCATCCTGACGGCCTATGATTTCAGTATGGCACGCATCATCGATGCTGCAGGCATCGATGTGATTCTGGTCGGTGATTCGGCCAGTAACGTGATGGCAGGTCATGAAACAACACTTCCAATCACGCTCGATCAGATGATATACCATGCCTCATCGGTTGTGCGTGCTGTGAAACGCGCTCTGGTAGTGGTCGATTTGCCGTTCGGTTCCTATCAGGGGAACTCCAAGGAAGCCCTTAACTCCGCCATTCGTGTCATGAAAGAAACGGGGGCTCACGCCGTCAAATTAGAGGGTGGACGTGAAATCAGTGAAGCCATACAACGCATACTCTCTGCAGGAGTTCCGGTAATGGGGCATCTGGGGCTTACCCCGCAATCAATTTATAAATTCGGAACCTATGTGG
>JBJTJB010000577.1:0-7166 GCA_046095245.1 Bacteroidota bacterium
GTCGTGAAATATGACTACTGCCACATCGCTGGGCTTCAGTTGGTCTTTCAATTGCATGAGACCCTGAAGTGCCGCACCGCAGGAGTTTCCGACCCATATGCCTTCCTGGCGGCAAATTTCACGGGTCATCACAGCAGCGTCTTTATCGGTTACTTTTTCGAAGTGATCGATCACATCGAATGCATAATTCTTGGGAATGAAATCTTCGCCGATACCCTCTGTTACGTACGGATAAATCTCATCCTTCACGATTTTTCCGGTTTCGTGGTAGGCCTTCAGGGTCGAGCCATAGGTGTCAATCGCCCATATTTTGATATCCGGGTTCTTTTCTTTCAGGTACATGCCCGTACCGGTAACGGTTCCTCCGGTGCCGGCTCCGACAACCAGATGAGTGATTTTTCCGTCGGTCTGGTCCCAAAGCTCAGGTCCGGTTTGTTCGTAGTGCGCTTGTCTGTTGCTTAAGTTGTCGTATTGATTCGGGTAGAAGGAGTTGGGAATTTCTCTGCTCAGGCGTGCTGCTACCGAATAATATGACCTGGGGTCCTCGGGCTCTACATTGGTTGGGCACACAATCACCTCCGCTCCAAAGGCTTTCAGCGCATCGACTTTCTCCTTGCTTTGTTTATCCGTTGTGGTGAAGATGCACTTGTATCCTTTTACAATAGCAGCTATGGCAAGGCCCATGCCTGTGTTTCCTGAAGTGCCTTCGATGATGGTTCCTCCTGGCTTCAGGATTCCGGCAGCTTCTGCATCTTCAATCATCTTGAGCGCCATACGATCCTTGATGGAGTTGCCCGGATTAAAGGTTTCGACCTTGGCTAGTATGGTTGCGTTCACCCCGGCTGTTATGCGGTTTAAACGTACCAAGGGAGTATTGCCAATGGCGTCCAAAATGGTGTTGCAGATTTTCATGAGAATGGGGGGTTATTCTAGGCCTGCAAAGGTAAGGAATAGGCAGGGCTTAGGGGTAAAAACCAAGGCAATACCGCATTGCCCTGCTCAAACGTTCTTCTCCCTGTCCGAATACCACACGAAATGGAACACCGCGCTTCAGCAGCAGAGCGTAGTATACACCGAAAATGGCATTTCGTTCTTCCGGATGTTCCCGCAGCGGATCCGGCACCCAGGGCAAGTCCGTATCGGTAAGCAGGATCAATCCGTGTGGTGTGTCTTCTTCCAGCTGGATGATTTCCGGGTGAACCCGGCCGTATTTGTACTCGCTCCAAATGCGGATAACGCTGATGTTGGTATCGCAAATAATCCATTCAGTACCCTTGGCGATTTGTTCCAGAATGGCCGTATGTTGAAGTCGGGCAAGTGTGACAAGATCCTCTTCAGTGTAGGGTCTGCCGATTTCGGTCAGGTAGTTTCGGGCTATTTCAGGAACAATTTTCGCATTGAAGGCCGCAGCCAGGTCCTCACTCAATGTGGTCTTGCCCGTGCTTTCGGGACCCACTATGGAAACGATGGCTTTTCTGCTCATGGCCTCTGTGTTGATGCGCGAAGTATACTTCGCCATTTAAAAAATCCGTGGATGGCCAATATCAGATAAACACCAGATAAGAGCACGTAGGCTTCCAAACCTTTGGTCCAGTAAATCCACATGTAACCCAGGTTTACCGGGATCCACCACAACCAGTTTTCGATTCGCTTTCGGGCTATCAGGAACTGTGCGGAGAATGCCGCAGAAGTGGCAAAGCTATCTGCCCAAGGCAATGAAGCATCTGTACTTTCCTGTAGAAGCCAGCCAAGGCAAGCGCCACCTGCAACCATGCAGAAGGTGATGGTGATCTGCTCTTGAAACGGACTGGTTGATATGTGTGAGGAATCAACCTTTTTAAAGAAACCAGCCCAGCAAAGCCAGCCATAAACCAGCAAAGCCATATATACGACCTGTTGGAGTGAATCGGCATACAGCTTCTGGTTATAAAAGAGAATCGCCGACAACCCCACATTGACCAGTCCAACCGGATAACACCAACTGGTATGTCTGGCGGTTAGCCAAACACCGGCAATACCGCTTATCGCTCCAATCCATTCTATTGCACCCCAAGTGTCCACACTGCAAAAGTGCAGGGTTCAACTCACATGTTTGGTTTCATTTCGGCCAACTTGCATTTGATTTTTCTATGTTAGCGTCATGCAGTTGCGATACACCATTTTATCCCTTGTCCTGTTGAAGGGATTCACAGCCGATGCACAGGTGCTTCCGGCAACCGATAACCTCATCGCCGAAGGTCTTGATCCGATTCCGATGGAATTGGTGAAAGAGGTGAACCGATATACCAATGTACGGTCAGCCTCCTTCGTCGATTGGCATCCGCAGCGTCGGGAAATGCTCATCAGCACGCGGTTTGGTAATACTTCTCAGTTGCACGAGGTACGCATGCCGATGGGAAGCCGTCGCCAGATCACGTTTTTTGATGAACCGGTAGGAGGGGCTACGTATCAGCCGACGGATGGCCGTTACTTCATTTTCTCCCGCGATGCGGGCGGAAATGAATTTGCCCAATTGTACCGGTACGATGTTTCCGATGGAACTGTGACCTTGCTGACAGATGGAGGGCGTTCCCAAAATGGAGGAATGGAATGGAATGAGCGTGGCGATAAGGTGTTGTATACTTCTACGCGACGCAATGGCTCAGACCGCGACATCTGGATGATGGATCCCATGAAGCCGTCGGAACAGCGGATGGTACTTGAGCTCAAAGGAGGCGGATGGGGTGTAAGTGATTGGTCCGACGATGAGAAGCGTTTTATAGTAGGCGAAAGCGTGTCGGTAAACGAAAGCAGGTTGTGGATGGTTGACTTGCAGTCAGGTCAACGAAGCCGCCTTTCACCCGAAGTGGATGCTCAGGTGGTGTTCGGCTCGGCTCGTTTCAGCAAGGACGGTAAGCGTGTTTTTCTAACCACGGATCTGAACCACGGGTTCAGGTATCTGGCTCAACTGGATTTATCCACTGGAGAGCTCAAGCCTTTGACCAAATCAATCCCTTGGGATATTTCCGGTTACGACATCTCTCCAGACGGGTCTCAGGTGGTGTTTACAACCAACGAGGCTGGAATCAGCAAAGTGTATCTTCTTTCCGTGTCCAGCGGCACGTTTAAGCAGATCAGTGGAATCCCGGAAGGTCTGGTTGGCGGTACTCAATGGCATAAAAACGGAAAGGAGTTTTCGTTGGGTTGGTCAGATGCGCGAATGTCCTCCGATGTATACACTTACACGCTTTCCACGGGCAAGCTTGAGCGTTGGACCGAAAGCGAGCTGGGTGGTCTTGTCTCAACACAACTGAGCCCGGCAAGCCTGATTAAATGGAAGAGTTTTGATGGAACCGAAATCAGTGGATTTTATTACAAGCCCGCTGCAAAGTTCACGGGCAAGCGTCCTGTGATCATTAGCATTCATGGTGGGCCGGAAGGGCAGAGTTTCCCTGGTTTTCAGGGCCGGAACAATTATTTTCTCAACGAACTTGGCGTGGCAATCATTTATCCGAACGTGCGGGGCAGCACGGGGTATGGAAAGGAATTCGTGAAGCTCGATAACGGTATGCTTCGGGAAAACTCGGTCAAAGACATTGGCGCCCTGCTCGATTGGATTGCCCAACAGCCGGAATTGGATGCCGGCCGGGTGATGACCATGGGCGGAAGCTATGGCGGGTACATGGCCTTGGCCTGCGCTGTATACTACAGCGATCGGCTACGTTGTTCCAATGATATTGTCGGGATCTCGAATTTCAACACCTTTCTGAAGAACACCGAAAGTTATCGCAGGGACTTGCGCCGGGTCGAGTATGGCAATGAACAGGATTCGGCGATGTATGCCTTTCTCGAGCGGATTTCTCCCTTGAATAATGTCGACAAGATCCGAATTCCGATGTTTATCGTACAGGGTGGGAATGATCCGCGAGTGCCGCGTAGCGAAGCGGTTCAGATGGCGGATGCATTAAGGAAGAATCAGGTACCTGTGTGGTATCTGGAGGCCAAGGATGAGGGGCATGGGTTTAAAAAGAAGACCAATACCGACTTCCAGTTCTACTCCACGATCCTGTTCGTTAAAAAGTACCTGTTGGCTCCCTGATAACTTATCGCGGACCCGTTTTGTCAGGTTTGCCAAACGTCAGGTTGAATCCAAGGCGTATGTTGCTGTGCCTTGAACCGGTTGGAATCCAAACACCCTTGTAGCGGTCAACCGCCAACAACCCTGCAATATTGTCGGTCATGACATACCACTGGCAGAAGCCTGGGTTGATGGTTATACCCAGTCCGATATTGTTCATGTTTTTCTGCAACATGGTCCACGAAAGACTTCCATATAGCCAATGACCCAGGTTTGCACGGTATGCAATGCTCGCAGATGGTGTCAGCAGCCCTTTGTAGGTACGTGCCTGGATAATAGCAGAAAACAAGTGGTTGTTTCCTATTTGAACCTGTGTGCCTAGGCTGTAGGTTGAAGGTAAAGTGCTGGTATAACTCTGCTGGTTCTCCTCCAAATCCATAAGCCCCGACAGCGAGTCCAGAGTTTGAACGAATGCGGCCTCCATACCGGTTGTGTCATTTAAATAGGCTTCAATATTCACATCGGCAAGGTTTAATTCGGTATACGGCAATTCGCCCGTGAGATTACGGATACCGGAGCGCCAGCGGATACTGCCCAAATCGCTCGCGCTCAATGAAGCGGTCCAGTTTTCGCTAAATCGGATTTGCGCTCCGAAGTCGACAGAAAAACCCGTGTTGCCCGTACGCATGAGGTAATTTGTCCAGGAGAATGCATCACTACCGATGCCGCTACCATCCAAACCCGCGCTCAGGATATCCACATCTGCATTGGCAGTGAACTGTCCGTTTTCTGCATCGGCAATTACCGAAAATGCCGATTGTGCTGTGCGTATGTTTTCCTGTCCGATCAGGTATTTGGTCCGTGTGCCAATGCTGAGCTTTCCCGGAATGACTTCGCGCGTAAAGCCGATTCCAAGTTCAGTGAAGTGCTGGAAATCGGCTTCGAGTTCAAGGTCTTGCCGTGTGTTAATTAGTGCATCCTGCAGGTTACCTTCAACGAGCAGCGCAATGAGGTTGCCGCTGAAACGGAATTGCCCCTCCGCACGATTCGACAAGGACAAATTGAATGCTGAACGCTCTCCGGCGCGTAAACTGAGTGCCAGTAAATCGAGCCGGAATCCTCCATCCACCCGGTTTTCGGAATCGCTGTTTTCTAGCAGTTTTATCCAATCTATTTCTCGATTTCCATCCGCTCCGGAACTGATGATTTCATTTAGGCGGAAGCTATTGTTGCTGATCCTAAGTGCGATTCCCGGAGCCGGAAACGGAGGGAACAAAGGGGCCACTGCGATGTTGAACCGGGCCATCGGCAATTGGGCCGGGTTAGCCAATAAACCCGATTGTTGTAATTCGGTGTGATGAAATAACATCAGGTTATCCTGGGCATATCCAGGATTGACAGACGCGATCAACATAAAAGAGGCAAGGAGGCGTACAATTTTCATGGCTTTCCGGAATGAGTGTATCCGGATCGTTGTACGCATAAGAGTCCTTCGGGTTGATGGGGTCGCACTGATCTGCCTCAGTTTTTTGCCTCTGAAACAGGTATTTTGACTTCAAACCTTACATATTTCCCTACTGGCTGGCCTGTACGCCTTTGTGGCGTGTAGCCGCAAGGATTTCCAGTTGTTCGGGATGGCTTTCAAGGTGGTTGCCGATCACCAGTACATCTGCGCCTGCCCCATACAAAGCCAGTGCTTGATCCGGGGTTCGGATCCCTCCGCCAACAATCAGTGGGATATTGACTTCCCGCCGGATGGCTTTGACTATCGAAGTCGGCACCGGATTGAGTGCTCCGCTTCCTGCCTCTGCAAAAATCGCTTTCAATCCCAATTGTTGTCCGGCTAGTGCAGTGTACGCAGCAATCTCCGGCTTGTCGGTCGGAATCGGAACGGTGTCGCTCACGTATTGCACCGTTGTCATTTTGCCACCGTCAACCAGGATGTAACCAGTGGGGATGATTTCAAGTTCGCTGGACTTCAGCCGTGGAGCGGCAAGTACGTGTTGGCCGATCAGCATTTCCGGATTTCGGCCGGAAATAAGTGAAAGCAGCAGGATGGCATCAGCGTTTCCGTCAATCTGCTGGTGTCCGCCTGGAAAGATGACAATCGGGATGTTTGTACGCGCTTTCAGGGCACGAATCGTATCGTGTATATTGCCTCGGGTGATCAGGCTTCCGCCAACGAAGAAGAAGTCAATGGCTACGGATTCAGCCTGCCTGCAGAGTTCATCCAAATGCTTCGTGCTGACCTTGTCAGGGTCGATCAGGACAGCCATTTGCCGGCGGCCTTGCTGAAGGGCTTCAGACATGCGTTGGTACAGGTTCATGAGCGATTGGGTTGTGAAAAGGTATAGGCGAGCAAATCACCTCCAAGTTCTGTAAAACGGTATTCGGTATAATGGGTTCGTTCATCGCGGTAGGCCAATGCCGATCCGGTTCCACTTCTGCTGCCCATAAACAAGGGTTTATTCACACGTAGGCCATCCCTGAACGGTACATTTTCTTCGCCCAGCTGCTTGAAGAGGCATTCCTTTACAGCCCAGACCAAGGTCGCGTCAAAGGCGCGGTGCGACTCCCTTACCCAGTCGCTTTCTTCGGGGTGCATGAATCGCTCCGACACCTTCAGTGCGCGTCTGTCGGTCCGTTCAACATCAATGCCGCAGGCAAGCCTGGGGTGTACAATGACGGCAACATGCTGTGGATTGTGTGCAATGCTGATAAATCCTTTGCCGGCCGGCAAAAGCGGTTTGCCCAAAGCGGAGTAGTGGATCAGATCAGCGATGTCACCCTGGGCTTCGCGCAGGAGAGCCTCCAGAGCCAGTTTTTGAATCCGGCGTCGGGGGTGGACTGGCCGTTGCATAAGGGAATAAAAAGTTTCATCGGGGATGAACTTTTTCAACTCCTCAGGTGTTTCTTCGATGCGCCATACGGCCAAACGGCCGCCTCCATCAACTTCGGCATTCGTAAAAAGGGGCATAATGGGCTGTTATTCTGATTGCAAGCTAAAACTGTAAACCGTAACTTCGCACTAAATTTACCTAACCAATGAAAACCCACGTAGATCAGTACGTGAAATACAAAGTTAAAGACATGTCCCTCGCCGAATGGG
>JBJTJB010000578.1:0-1340 GCA_046095245.1 Bacteroidota bacterium
ACACGATGTAGCCAGTGTGGTGTGTGTAGTGTGAGTGTGTAGAGTGGGTGTGTAGTGTGGATGTGATTCGCCTTTGGCGCACAAGGTGTGTTTGAAATACCCAAATACACACCCCACTAACAACTAATCGGGCTTTTTACCGAGATGCATGATCGGATCGTCGTTCTCAAGATCGACAACCCCCTTGCGTATCGCATACAGAACCAGTCCGGTGCGGCTGCTGATATTCAGCTTTTCAAACAGACTGTCCCGGTACGAATCGACAGTTCTCGGACTCACATTGAGGTAATCGGCAATACCCCGATAGGTCAGCTCAGAACAGCAAAGCCGCATGAACCGAAACTCAGACTTGGTAATGCGCTCAAAAACCTGATCGCCCTCCCTGTCTCCACTGATCTCATTGTAAATGTCTCTCGTTACATTCTTGTTGATGTACATCTTCCGCTGGCGCAACATTTGCAATGCCGCCTCCAACTCGGAAATGTCATCGTACTTGGTGAGAATGCCTTTCACACCCGCCTGCAACAAGCGCACAAACAATGGATACTTACGAGACATGGTACAAATCAACACCGACATGTGTCTGCGGTGTTCCTGTAACCACAGCGAAGTCTCTAATCCGTCCATGCGGGGCAGGAGCAGATCGAGTACGACAATATCAGGCAATACCTCCGCTTTTTTGATCTGTTCAATGAAGTCCTTCCCATCGGAGGCCTGCATGATTACTTCAAAATGCTGGAACCGGTTAATTACCTGTGCCATGGTTTCTCTGGTCAAAAGGTGGTCATCCACCAAAGCAATTTTTGCTTTCATAGGATTGTTGGGTTTATTGTTATTAAAATGGTCACCTCAGTTCCGTCGCGGTGGCGTCGCCGCTGAATTTCCGCCCCTATCACTTCCGCCCGGCGCAGCCGATTCCTGCTGCCCATGCCCGTTCGGGCTCCTGCTTCTTCATCCGCCGCAGGCGTTCCGCGACCCTGGTCGCGAACCCCTATCCGCAAATACCGGCCATCCTGCGCTATCGTCAGCTCCAGCAGATCCGCCTCCGCATGCGCCAATACATTCTGTACCAGCTCCTGCAACATCCGATACACCTGCCAGAGCTCCTCCACACCCGGCTGCCAGTTCATCGGCCAACTGCCCTCCTGCCGCACGGTGAGTCCGGCCAACTGCAATTCCTGCAAAAGCCGCTGCACCTGCTGCTCGAAACGCTGCCGGTCGAAAACCGCCTGCTCCTCCTCCCCTGCCAACTGCTGCAAGGATGCCTGCAACCGATGAAGCCCCTCCCGCAACGGCTGTAAGTCCATCGCAGGATGCTCCAACGCCAGGATATGCAGTTG
>JBJTJB010000579.1:0-4249 GCA_046095245.1 Bacteroidota bacterium
CCTACAGGCGGAATAAGCACACCAAAACGCGGCCCGGGCCGCGTTTTGGTGTGCTTATTCCGCCTGTAGGAATGGATAGCGGTAATCGGTAGGAGGTACGAATGTTTCTTTAATTGTTCGTGGACTTACCCAGCGCAGCAAATTGATCATGGAACCGGCCTTGTCGTTTGTGCCGGAAGCCCTTCCGCCTCCGAAGGGCTGTTGCCCGACTACAGCGCCGGTGCACTTATCGTTAATGTAGAAGTTTCCGGCCGCATGTACCAACTTACGGGTGGCCGTTTGGATAGCGTAGCGGTCTCGGGAAAGAATAGATCCTGTGAGGGCGTAGGTACCTGTTTTATCAACCAGGTCGCAGGTTTCTTCAAAAGTGTTGTCCTCGTAAACGTATACTGTGAGCACAGGTCCGAAGATCTCTTCGCACATGGTTGTATAATAAGGATCCTTGCTTAAGATAATGGTGGGCTCAATGAAATACCCTGATAGCTTGTCGTATTTTCCGCCTGCAATGATCTCGGTCAGATCGGATTTGCGGGCTGGATCAATCTACGCGGCGATTTTGTCGAATGCTTTCTCATCAATGACCGCATTGATGAAATTGCCCATGTCTTCGGTCGGCCCCATCTTCATCGACTTGAGATCAGCAAGCAGACCCTCCTTCACGTTAGGCCAAAGTGAGGATGGGATGTAAGCGCGTGATGCGGCAGAACATTTCTGTCCCTGATACTCGAAGGCTCCGCGACTTAGTGCAGTGACGATTTCACCCACGGGGGCGCTGGGGTGCGCCAGGATGAAATCCTTTCCGCCGGTTTCTCCTACGATACGGGGATAGGATTTGTATCGGTGAATATTGGAACCGATGCTTTTCCAGATATCCTGGAAAACACCTGTAGATCCGGTAAAGTGTATGCCTGCAAAATCGGGGTGGCCGAAAATCACATCGCCAGCCACACTGCCGGGTGCGTATACCAGGTTGATGACACCGTCGGGCAGACCTGCTTCCATGAAAACCTCCATCAGTACCCGTGCAGAGTAAATTTGGCTGAATGCCGGCTTCCACACCACGGTATTCCCCATGAGTGCAACACTCGTGGGCAAATTGCCTGCGATGGCGGTGAAATTGAAGGGTGTCAGGGCAAAGACAAAGCCCTCGAGAGGACGCTGTTCCACGCGGTTGTAGACACCCTTGGATGAAATGGGTTGCTGTGTATAGATTTCTCGGGCGAACTGTACGTTGAACCGCAGGAAATCGATCATTTCGCAGGCCGAATCGATCTCAGCCTGATAGATGCTCTTGCTCTGGGCGAGCATGGTTGATGCATTGATGCGTGCGCGATATGGACCGCTTAGTAACTCGGCAGCCTTCAGAAAAATCGATGAGCGTTGTTCCCACTCCATCTCCGACCAGGCTTTGCGCGCTGCCAGGGCTGCATCTATGGCCTGTTGCACATGTGAAGCATCGCCAATGGAATAGTGTCCCAATAAGTGGCGGTGGTCGTGTGGCGGCCGCATTTCTCCTTTTTTGTCGGTGTAAACGGCCTTGCCACCAATATACATTGGAACATCAATCACCTCAGAGCGCATGTGTTTCAATGCCTGTTGTACGGCACTACGCTCCGGACTTCCGGGTGCATAGTTCAAAACAGGTTCATTCACCGCATGGGGTACATTGTAAATGGAATTTGACATGATAATGGGCTGTGAATTGCTGGTGCGAAATTACAGTGATTTGGTGATGTGATGGCAATAAACCGTATGTGCTTTGATATTACATGGGGCCGGTTGGGGTCAATACCATGCTGAGGTAGTCCTATAGCCCATATAAACACAGGTTAACCCAGGTCATTGGATAATGAGTGTTGTTTGCTGGTTTTTAAACCACCTTTATCACCTTTAGATCTCCGGTGTAAATCAGATGCCCTTCCACAGGTCCGAAGCCCGCAGCATTCAGGAGGGAACAGTAACGTTCCACTTGCGTATGGTGTTTCTTTTCTGCGGCTCCTGTTTTAAAGTCAATCACAACAGTACCTTCCGGACCAAACAGGATGCGGTCGGGGCGTTGTAACGGGTCGGCGGAGTTGGTTTCAAATAGCTCGGACTCTGTGGCAACACGGTAGCCTGTTCCGCTCCACCCTTGCTGTTCAAGAAGGGCATGTGTATCCAATACGGTTTGAAGGATGTGCTCCCTCTTGCTACGGGCCAGTGGGTCGGGATGAAAGCGCAACAACAAATTCAAGCGCTGCACATAAGCTTCATTCATTTGCGGATCGTAAGGTTGCTCCAGCAAGCTATGAATGATGTCTCCCATTCGCATCTCTTCACTTTTGGTGACAAAACGAAGAGGAGTGAGTGGGGCATTGTCTGTTGTTGAGGGATTCAATGGCGAATCCTCCTTCACTGAAACCGGATTGTAAAAGGGGTCTTCCTGGCTATTTTCCGTGTTATGCTTGTTGTGAAATGGCTTGTCCTCTCCAAAATCAAGTGCTAGTCCTTCCTTGGCCATGAACTGTTCATTCCATTCCGGGATAGACTCGATGGTTTTGATCAACAGGTCGCCAGCTGTTGCCTTTGCGGGTTTGGCCTCGGAATATCCGTACAGTCGAACTGCAGCACGGGTAAAAGCCACATAAAACATATTGATTTTGTCGAGCGCAGTGTCCAATAATTCTTGTTTGTACGCAGAGGCATACAAGGTATTGGCCAATCCTTTTACGCTGGCAACGGGTAGCTTGCCATGTCCATCAAATGGCCCGGGTTCTGGCTCGGCCCAAAGGATGCTGTCGGATTTAGGTTCCAGTTTCCAGGCAATGAATGGTAAAAAGACCACAGGGAACTCAAGGCCCTTGGATGAGTGTATGGTCATGATACGAATCGCATTACTTCCTGCAGGCAATTCAACACCCCAGTTTCGCGATTCCACGTGCTCATCCCACCAGCGTACGAAGCCACTGAGGCTGTCGCCCCCGGATGCCACATGTTCGAGAACGATATCATTCAGTTTTTGAATGTAGGGAGAGGAAAAATCGAGCTTCAGCAGTTCACACAGACGGTGAAAGGCCAATTGCAGGGGGAGTTTACTAAGAGCCGAACGGTGAGGGTCAAGCTGTTGTCGCGTCCAGGATGTGAGACCGGACTCCCTGTCCCAATGGAAGGGAACAGCTTCCTGAAGGATTTCAGGCTGCTGCATGCGATCGATTTCTGATTGGAGAAGGCGGTTGTCTGCTTCTGCAATCCAGCGAATGGCTGATAATACCAGCAAAATCTGAGCATGATTGGCCAGTTTGAGCGAGTTGGATGCAATGAAGGGATGCTTGTTTTCCTCCAACAGGTGTTTTGCAATTTCTGCCTCTTCAACTGAGGTATAAACCAGTATGGTGATATCGCGGTAATGAAATCCGTCATTCAATAGCTCATCCACCTGTTTTGATAATGCGATGCAAGCCTGCTTCTTCCACTTCAGCTCATCGCCGTTCTCGGCTTCATCACCATCTCCTGTATTAGCATCTTTTCGGAAAAAACGGAGGTGAACAGAACCGGATCTAACTTCTGAATTTGTTTTCTGTTCTACATTGATTTTCTGGTAGGCATCCAACAAAAGTTCACTACCTTCTTTCAGTCTCTCTGCCTCGGTGATTGCCAATGCAGGAAATAACCGGTTGTTGAATTCAACGATTTCGGGCTGACTTCGCCAGTTGAATTCGAGGCGTTCGTGCTGTGTTTCGTAACCGATGACGCCGATTTCCTGAGCAACTTTATTTAATATCAGAGCGATGTCGCCGCCTCTGAATCGATAAATCGATTGCTTGGCATCGCCCACAATCATCACTTCGTTTCCATTTGCAAGGGTGTTGATCACTAGTGGTTTCAGGATGTTCCATTGCTCTGTAGAGGTGTCCTGGAATTCATCGATGAATATGTGTCTGAATGTATTTCCTGTCTTCTCAAAGATGAAAGGCGTGTCGTCATTCTGGACAGCTTCACTCAAAAGCCTCGTGGTGTCCGATAAATGAAACACCTGTTGCTCTTCACGAAACTGTTTGAACTTCTGGTCCAGGAATCCGCTGATCCCCGCCTTCCAGATGTGTTTGCGAGTTACGATGCACGTGTGAAAAATCTTGTTTTTTGATTCGATCAAATCATGCAACTTCCGGAAAACCGGTACGAATTCAGCGTGTGCTACTCCCTGAAGTTCTTTTTTTCTCGTGCTATTGCTCTGCCACATGTCATCGGGGTTTTCAATCAGCTTTGCAAG
>JBJTJB010000580.1:0-1289 GCA_046095245.1 Bacteroidota bacterium
CATCAGTCTGCTCATTGTACTGGGAGCTGTTTCCAGATTGATTCCCCACCCTCACAATTTCGCACCGATTGGAGCACTGGCGCTATTCGGCGGCACCTATCTCTCGGACAAACGCATGTCGTTTCTGATTCCGATGGGAGCCATGCTGATCAGCGACATTCTCCTGCAACTGATCAATGGAACCGGATTTCACGGCGAGATGATTTGGGTATACGGCAGTATGGCTTTGATCACCTGCATGGGATTCTTCCTGCGGGGCCGGGAACAGCGTCAAACCATCATGGTCGCTTCGTTAACCGGTTCGATGCTTTTCTTTTTCGTCACCAATTTCGGAGTTTGGACCCATGGTGCATACGGTTATACGGCATCAGGACTCGGCAATTGCTACGTTGCTGCCATTCCATTTTTCCGTGGAACGGTCATGGGTGACTTGTTTTACAACCTTGTCCTGTTTGGCAGCTTCGCTTTATTGAAACGGTTCGCACCGACATTGAGCAAGTGATTTACCTGCGGCCATGATTACACAGGAACAGGTACTTGAGGCACTGAGCCATGTTGAGGAGCCGGATCTTAAAAAAGATCTGGTCACCCTGAATATGATCCAGGATGTGGCGATTGACGGCAAGAATGTCTCCTTTACCGTTGTACTGACCACTCCTGCCTGCCCACTGAAGGAACTTATCGCCAATGCCTGTCGGAATGCCATCATTCACATGGTGGATCCTGAAGCCATAGTGACGGTGAATATGACTGCGCGTGTCACTTCCCGCAGAGAATCAGACCAGACTTCACTTGCAGGAGTCAAGAACATTATCGCAGTCGCCTCGGGTAAAGGCGGTGTGGGTAAATCGACTGTTGCGGCTAACCTGGCAGTGGCCATGGCTCAGACCGGTGCCCGGGTCGGACTTGTTGATGCGGATATTTTTGGTCCCTCACAGCCCATCATGTTCGGAGTAGAGCACGAGCGGCTTTTCATTACCGAGCGCGATGGAAGACAACTCATGGAGCCGATCGAAAAGTACGGCGTGAAGCTCTTCTCCATCGGGTTTCTGACCGACCCTTCCCAAGCCATGGTGTGGAGGGGACCCATGGCGTCTAAAGCGCTTCAGCAATTATTCCGCGATGCCGATTGGGGTGAACTTGACTACCTCTTCGTAGACCTACCACCTGGCACGAGCGATATCCATTTGACCTTGGCTGCAACAGTTCCCCTCACCGGTGCGGTTGTGCTATCCACTCCTCAGCAGGTTGCGCTTGCCGATGCCCGTAAGGGAATTTCCATGTTCCAG
>JBJTJB010000581.1:0-3482 GCA_046095245.1 Bacteroidota bacterium
CAACCATCCGATGATTCCGTTCATGAGCGCGTGTCGCCCGATATTGTATCCAACCCGGCAAGTGCGGCTGGGGAAACAGGCAATTCCTCAGCTCCTGCATTCACGTTTGATGAGATGCAATTCGATTTCGGCACCATCAATTCCGGTGAAAAAGTGACACATGTGTTCGGATTCACCAACAGTGGCACGTCAGACCTGATCATTTCACAGGTGAAGGCTTCCTGTGGTTGTACCACGCCCAGTTATCCCGAAAATCCGATTGCACCGGGTGAACATGGAGAAATCCAGGTGGTATTCAATAGCGAAGGCATTGCCGGGCAAATTGACAAAGACATCACCGTATTGGCCAACACCACACCGACCACGCGGGTACTGAGGCTTACCGGAGAGGTCATTAAAGTAAACACCAAACCATAACACCATATCCCCTATGTTCCTGAATATCCTCCTTCAATCGCCTTCCGGCGCCGGCGCCATGCAGCAGCTTGTGATGATCATGATGGTCGTCGTGATTTTCTACTTTTTCATGATGAGGCCCCAAATGAAAAAAGCCAAGCAGGAGCGTGAATTCAAGGACAAGGTGTCGAAGGGTGATAAGGTCGTTACCATTGGTGGCGTGCACGGAAAAGTCGTTGAGGTTTCTGACACGACCTTCACCCTTGAGATTGCTGAGGGCGTACGGGTTAAAATCGAAAAGTCGGCCATTTCCGCCGAAGCCTCCCGTCAATTCGCACCGCAGGAAGCTAAAAAATAAGCCCCCACGGGGACCGATGCTGCGCAATGCACTACCTTAGTGCGGAGTGAGTGCGAACCGTTTTACCTCCCTTTTCGCCGGCCGCCGCCAGGAGGCCTTCACCTTTGCCTTTTGTGTATTGCTTGCTGCCATCATTTGGACAGTGAATGCCTTGAATAAGACGTATACTGTACAGTTGAATGTTCCGGTCGATTATTCGTTGCCGCAGCATGCCGTTTCCGGTTTATCGGAAAAACAATCGGTGACCATTGAACTACAGGGTAAAGGCTTCCAGCTACTGGGGGTGCAATCCATGTTCAGTCGTGAAGTGATTCGGCCGGGTTCACTCCCCCACCGGACTACCGATAGTACGGTTCATGTACGTGAACACATCGTATCGCTGCTACAAAAGGATCATCCCGACGTAAAACTGATCGCTCTGCAGCCCGAATTACTTCCACTTGTTTCGAGGGGATTGTACCAGTCGCGGATTCCCGTTAAAACGGGTTGGAATCCCAAACCCGCCCCCCGGTTCCTGCCGATTTCGCCTGCAGTCGTTGTACCCGACAGCATCACCATTTACTCGTTCAACACCACCAAAGAGAAAGGAGCTACCATCACACCTGTGGATTCAAACTTGATTGATGGAAATCATACCGGATTTTACCGCATGCTTGTCCAAATGAACGACCCGGAGCAGACATTCACTGCAAACCAATCGGTATGGCTATATCAACCAACTGAGCCCTCCACTGAAGTTGTGCTGAAAGTACCTGTACAATGCCGACGTCATGAAGCAGTATTGCCATCGACCATCGAACTGAAGTGCCGTGTACCGATCAGCCGGGTAGCTGCAACCCGACCGGAGCAGTTCCTTCTCATCACCCATCCTGAAAAAACGGTTGATGGATATAGCCTTGTCAGCATCTTGCACCAACCCTTTTGGTGCCAGGAGACCCGGTTGTATCCTGAATCCGTTCTCGTCATTGGCAAACATTGAGCTATGTTGAAGATCGGCCTGACAGGGGGAATCGGAACCGGAAAAAGTGTTGTAGCACGGCTATTCAACCTGCTCGGGGTACCCGTTTACAATGCCGATCTCCGGGCACGCTGGCTGATGGAAAACAATCTCGACCTGAAAAAAAGCATCAGAGGTTTGTTGGGAAGCGAAGTATTCAATGAAAACAACAATCCCGACAGGAAGAAAATTGCCGAGCTGGTGTTTTCAAATCCAGAACTCCTCTCCAGGCTTAATGCATTGATCCATCCTGCCGTGGCAAACGACTTTACCAGTTGGTGCGAGCAGCACAAATCCGAGCCCTACATACTTAAAGAGGCCGCCATACTGTTTGAATCCGGTGCAGATGCTGGACTCGATAGCGTGATCCTTGTTGAGGCACCTGAGGATATCCGGATCAAGCGAGTCATGAATCGGGATTCACGCAGTGAAGGCGAAATCAAGGACATTATGAAGCAACAGTGGTCCGACCCGATCAAACGTGAACGTTGTGCTTTTCACATCATAAATGATGATGCCTCTGCAGTACTTCCGCAAGTGCTGGAAATCGACCGCAATCTGCGCCAGTTAACAATCAATAACCAACAGGATGCCGGCACCGCTTGAACGACACGCCAAGGGATACCGGATTCCGGGAACAGGCATACACCTGGATCCCTTGGAGCCTGTGATGCATGCGGTTATTAGTCATGCTCACGGCGACCATGCAGCTCCGGGTCATGAGCACGCCTATTGCAGTGAAGGCACAGCTGCCCTGATCCGGAAACGATTCACCTATCCTGCCAGGCATTTGCATGCCATTCCATACGGTGAAGTCTTCGAAATAAACGGTGTACCCTTTAGTCTCCATCCGGCAGGCCACATTCTTGGATCGGCTCAGATACGCTGGGAGCATGCTGATAAGGTCCATGTCTACACCGGTGATTTCAAACGGGAGCCAGACCCAACCTGCGAGGCGTTCGAACCTGTACGCTGTGATGTATTGATTACAGAAACCACCTTCGGAGCCCGCGACAAAGTGCATCCCGATGCTGCCGGAATCATGGCATCCATTCCCCATCCTGAAAAAGCCAACCTGATGATCGGAGCGTATGCATTGGGAAAAGCACAACGCATCACCCAACTACTCAACGCGCATATTCCTGGCATTAGGGTCATGATTCACCCAAACATGCACGATTATCACAAAGTGTATGAGCAAATGGGTTTTGCACTAGGCCCTTGGGAGCCCTTCAAGCGGGAGGTGTTTCGACAGGAGCGTGGAATCGCCTACTTGGTCCCTCCTCCTACTCTGCTGAACTACCGCAAGGGGATCCATTTCATCCGTGCATTCGCTACGGGTTGGGATGAAAAACACGAGTTGTACGATTTTGCTTTACCTGTAAGTGACCACGCCGACTGGCCTTCCCTGATCCGAACCATTCTTGAAAGCGGAGCCAAAGAGATTTATACAATTCATGGTGATGGACAGGAGTTACACGATGCCGAGGAACTTTCCGGACTCACTTTTTCGTTTATCGACTGATCAATGATCAAAATACTCAACAGCGAAACGCTCCGGAAAATCGATCAGGAGACCATCCAAAAGCAAGGTCTTCAATCGCATGAACTCATGGAGCGTGCCGCCGATGCCTGTGTTGCATGGATTGATGAGCAGATCCCCGCCGGTATCGGTTTCATAGTTGTTTGCGGACCCGGAAACAATGGTGGTGACGGCCTGGCCATAGCCCG
>JBJTJB010000582.1:0-2605 GCA_046095245.1 Bacteroidota bacterium
GTGATGAACAAGGTGGTATCGAGTCGCTGGGGATTCTTATGATCGGCCATGTTAACCCGGCAATCGCGCAGCTGCTTGTTGTGCAGGTTTGCCGTTTTGGCGCGCTCGTTGGCCAACTTCTTAATGCCTGCAATGTCCTTACGCTCCCGCTCACTCTGGAGGATTTTCTTTTTCCAGGCTTCGGCTGTTTCGGGATGCTTGTGCAGGTAATTGTCCAGCTGCTGGGAAACGAATTCATTAATCCAGTTCCGCAGGCTGGGGCCACCGGGATACACGTTTTGGGAGCCTAGCTTTGTTTTGGTCTGCGACTCGAATACGGGCTCCTGAATACGCACACTGACCGCAGCCATGATGGAGGTACGCACATCGCTCGGGTCAAAGTCCTTTCCATAAAACTCACGGGCCGTCTTGACTATCGCCTCCCGAAAAGCAGCAAGGTGGGTGCCGCCCTGGGTGGTATGCTGGCCATTGACAAAACTGTAATAGTCTTCGCCATAGGCTGTGGTATGGGTAAAGGCCACCTCAATATCCTTGCCTTTGAGGTGAATGACCGGATAGAGCGCTTCATCGCTGATATTGGCTTGAAGCAAATCCAACAGACCGTTCTGGCTGCTGAACTCCTGCCCATTCAACACCAATTTGAGACCGACGTTCAGGTAGGTGTAATTCCTGACCATGGTCTCGATGTAGTCCATGCGGAATTCATAGTCCTGGAAAATCGTATCGTCCGGGTAAAAAATGACCTCTGTCCCGTCGGACAAATTGGTAGGAAGCTCATTTTTTGTGCTAGACAATTCGCCGCGTTGGAATTCGGCCCAGGTTGTTTTGCCCTGGCGCACGCTTTGAACCCTAAAAGAGGACGAGAGCGCATTTACCGCCTTGGTACCCACACCGTTCAAACCAACCGACTTCTGGAAGGCCTGCGAATCGTATTTGCCGCCCGTGTTGATCTTGCTGACGCATTCGACCACTTTGCCGAGCGGAATTCCACGACCGTAATCCCGAACCCGAACCCTGCCTTCGCGGACTTCGATTTCGATGGACTTTCCGTAGCCCATGACGTACTCATCGATACAGTTATCGATCACTTCTTTCAGGAGGACATAAATACCATCGTCGCGGGATGAACCATCACCCAGTTTTCCGATATACATCCCCGGCCGGAGCCGGATATGTTCTTTCCAATCGAGGGACTGTATACTGTCTTCTGTGTAATTGTGATCCAGGGTGGCTTGCTTCTTCGACATATCTAAACGCTATTGACCGGAACTGGCAGGCAAAAATCGCAAAATCCCGCCGTGGGAAATTCAAAGTTACCAACAGCACTCGCAGAAAAATGGGGTGGGAACTATCCGTTTTCAACACAATCCAAGGTTCCAAAACGCCTGTTTCACATGGGATTGACCGCTGGGGGCTGAAAAAGTGAAAGATGATAGATTACATGGGTCCAAAACAAAATCACCGCCATTGCGTTCAGTTGGCATGATCAAACCCCTGCTTCTTGGCGCCATTGTCTTGCTGGTAACATCCGCCTGCACCCAAGGGTCTTCAACGAAACCGGGTAAGGACCCATCAGCACAGACTATGACCGATTCAAGCACGCACCACCGCTATTATTCACGCAGCGATACCACCAAACTGGAACTTCCGGAAAGTACCTGGCAGGAAATCCTAGACCCCCAGCTTTTTGAAATTGCCCGGCACGCAGCCACCGAACGGGCATTCACCGGCAAATACTGGGACTATGAGGGTCTGGGATCCTATTATTGCGCCGCCTGCGGCAACCACCTGTTTCGGTCCGACAGTAAATTTTCATCCGGTTGCGGATGGCCCAGCTTTTTCCAAACCATCCGCAAGTATGCGGTTCAATACAAGCTCGACCGAAGCCATGGCATGGTCAGAACCGAGGTGTTGTGCGGTCGCTGCGATGCCCACCTGGGTCATGTATTCGACGATGGCCCACCACCCACAGGTCGGAGGTATTGTATGAATTCGATCAGCCTTGAATTCGAAGCTGACAAATAAAAAATCGAATTAAATTGATTGATTGTCAGTTTCCTGATACAATCATCTTATCAATTCGTTTAAGTGGCCCGCGGCAGGTTTGTGCATGGCAGTCCTGACAGCTTTTCACCAGGTTGTTGTGCAACTGGATGCGTTCCGAGGGCCCTGCAGCATACAAGGCTGCCAGGTTTGAAAGGTAGGCAGCGGACATCCCCTTGAAGAAATCCTCATCCACCGGCATGGTCCCTTGAGTGCCGGCCAGGCTTGCAAAAGAGCCATCATAAGGCTCCAGTTCGCCGCCCGCCCTTAGAGCAGCAGCGTTGGCCTCTGCCAGCTGGGTCATTTTCCGCATCATCAGGGCACGCTCACTGTCCCCGTTGGGATTCAATGGAGTCTCACAGGATGCCTCCTTTTGAGCTTTCTCAGGTGCGTCAGAACAGGCAAAAACCAGCGAAAGAACCGGGATCAATACCGCTGACACCATAAGAACTGACCTGAATTTATTATTTAAATGAACCATCTATTAAGTTGTTTTTGTTGGTTTTATATTTACTAATTAGATTTAATTCTGGACCGGCAATTCGGGCAACCAGGACGCGGT
>JBJTJB010000583.1:0-7361 GCA_046095245.1 Bacteroidota bacterium
GGTCGTTTTCGGCTTGGCAAAACTGGCCGGTACATCTCCCGATGCTGTCGGTAATGCGATCGCAGAACGTTTGTGCATGCGTGTTCCTGAAATCAAGGCCTGCAATCTGGTGAAGGGCTTCCTCAACATCGAATTGCACGATTCGGCCTGGATGGCAGCGCTCTTTTCCTGGACGCAGGAACCCGAGCCACATCGTACAACCTCTTCTACGCACGATGCATCACATCCTGTACTGGTCGAGTACAGTTCTCCCAACACGAATAAACCCCTTCACCTGGGTCACATCCGGAACAACTTGCTCGGATTTAGTGTAGCGGAGTTGCTCAAGGCGGTCCATACGCCCGTTACGAAGGTGAACCTGATCAACGACCGCGGCATTCACATTTGTAAATCCATGCTGGCCTGGCTCAAAGTGGGGCATGGTGAAACGCCCGAATCATCCGGTATGAAGGGCGATCACCTGGTTGGTAAATATTATGTGGAGTTCGACAAGCTATACAAAACGGAGATTGCGGACTTGATGGAGGCGGGTAAAACCGAAGAAGAAGCCAAGCGCGATTCACCCAGCATGGATGAAGCCCGGGAATTACTCCGCAAGTGGGAAGCCGGTGATCAGGAAACAGTCGGGCTCTGGAAGAAAATGAACGCATGGGTCTATTCCGGATTCGAATCGACCTATGCAAGGCTGGGCGTCGATTTTGATCGGTTTTACTACGAATCGGAGACCTATCTCCTGGGGAAAAGCATCGTTCAGGATGGACTGGACCGTGGTGTGTTTTACCGGAAAGACGATGGCTCAGTGTGGGTGGATCTGACCGATGATGGGCTTGATCACAAGTTGTTGCTGCGCGGCGATGGCACCAGTGTGTACATCACGCAAGATCTTGGAACAGCTAAGCAGCGGTATGACGAAACGGGATTCAGTAAGCTGATCTATGTTGTCGGCAATGAACAGGATTATCACTTCAAGGTGCTCAAGCTGGTCTTGAAAAAGCTTGGATTTTCATGGTGGGATAGTCTGGTTCATTTATCGTACAACATGGTCGATCTTCCAAGCGGAAAAATGAAGTCGCGGGAGGGGACCGTTGTGGATGCAGATGAGTTGATGCAGGAGATGGTCGATGAAGCCGCCAGGATAACGCGCGAGCTTGGCAAGATCGATGACTTCAGCTCCGATGAGGCCAGGAACCTGTACGAAACCATCGGACTCGGAGCGCTCAAGTACTTTATTCTGAAAGTGGATCCCGAGAAGCGCATGCTTTTCAATCCGGAAGAAAGTATCGATTTTAACGGCCATACGGGTCCGTTCATCCAATACACCTACGCACGCATTCGTTCTGTTTTGCGTAAAGCGGCAAGCATAAAGGATTTTTCATCCGCAGAAAATACCGATCCCCGCACTCAGGTATCGGTGCATGAAAAGGAGCGCGACCTGGTCAAGGCCGTGTTGCGCTACAGGGAATCTTTGGATGAGGCCGCCGGTCGATTCAGTCCTGCTGTTATGGCCAACTATGCCTATGATCTCGCCAAGGGCTTTAAC
Organism: Bacteroidota bacterium; assembly: GCA_046095245.1. Classification (GTDB taxonomy): domain Bacteria; phylum Bacteroidota; class Bacteroidia; order AKYH767-A; family OLB10; genus JAJTFW01. The sequence continues at coordinate 1,541 of JBJTJB010000583.1, forward strand.
TCGTTTTATCACGAGTGCCCGATTGTCGATCTGGATCAACCGGATACGACGCGGTTCCGGATCATGTTGTGTGCACTCACCGCCGGAAACCTGAAAGCGTCTTTGTCTTTGCTCGGAATCCGCGTTCCGGAGAGGATGTAATTCAGGTCATGGAAAAGAAAACATTCCTGACTATTCTGGCCCTTGTTGTCGCTGCCAATGGTTGTTTGGTCTTGCATGCGTTTGCTCCCAAGCACATCGGGCATGCCCGTTCCGCGCCTGTAGAAATCGGTGATGCCGGGTTTAAGACCGGTGACTTGGTCTTCCGTCGGGGGTACGGACTGGTGAGTGAACTTTTGCGCAAGTCAGGACGCCGTGAACAGCGATTTAGTCATGCTGGAATCGTTTGGATGGAACAGGGCAGAACCTATGTTTTGCACATGGCTGCAGAGCCTGAATCGGGATTGAACCGGTGCAGCATTTCAGATTTCGTTGCACCAGACGTTGCGTTTGAGTCAGCGGTTTATCGCTTGCCCTTGAGTCCCGATATGCAATTCAAACTGCTCGAACTTTTGAGCCATGAGCAGCAGATCAGCCGCCCCTTCGACGAAGCCTTCGCATTGGGAAATGGAGAGGCCCAGTATTGCACCGAATGGCTTGCCGGACTATTAACACGGTCCGGGTATACAATGAACTTACCTGTTGATTTCGTAGCACCTGATGATATTTATCTTCAGTCCGGGTCACGACGGGTTTGTACCTTTGATGAACGATGAAGAACCGGGCGATTGTTTTGGTGTGCTGCCTAGTGGTATGGTGTTCCTGCACGACCGATCGTGAGGATCCGCGTGCTGTGGCGACCGATTTTCTGGAGGCCCTGCAGGCAGGGAAGTACGAGGATGCAGCTGCTTTGGGAACTCCGGCTACCGGAAAATTGCTCCGGCAATACACCCGGATCCGCGAATTGTCCGGAAACACGGAGGAGCGCATTTCGGGTACGGTACAGATTGTGTCCATCGATTTGAAAGGAAGTACCGCCACCGTTTATTTTCGTGAAGGCGATGACCCACTCGAGCAACACCTGACCCTGCGCAGGATTGAAGAAGACGGACACCGGGTGTGGCGTGCCGACCTTCAAAAAGATGAACTGCGCTGGGAGCAACCTATCCAACCCCGCGAATCTGTTTAACCATGCTGGTCGATTTCAACACCTTATCCGATAACTCACGCATCTGGATTTTTCAATCGGCTCTGCCATTGGATGAAACCGCGGGTATTCAGTTGCTGCAATCGGCACATTGGTTCATCAACGATTGGACTGCACATCAGCAAAATCTAACGGCCTCAGCAGAAATCCGCGACCGTTTTTTTCTGGTTGTTGCTGTTGACGAATCGCTGGCCGGTGCAAGTGGCTGTTCAGTCGACAAACTATTCCGGTTCGTGCAGAGCTTCGAACGCGAAAACGGAATTCGACTAACGGAGCGAAATCAGGTTGTCATTCATGATTCCGGTACAAGGGCCTTGCCATTGGACACCGTAATTGAACAGCTGAAATCGGGATTGATATCGACCGGTACGACCATTTACGATGTCACGGTCGACTCTTTGGGCGCCTACAGGTCCCGTTTTATCGCTCCGCTCTCACAAACATGGCTAAGCCGGTATCTTGTGGAAGTATGATTCCCTTTTCCCGCATACCCGGCCCGTTCTGGTTTCGCCTGTTGGCTCACGGATTGATTTTCGCCGTGTTGGTGTATGGGGTCCTCAAACTGATGCAGGTGTGGATGTCCTGGCATTTCGAGCACCCAATTCAGCCGAAATAAAAGTCTGATGCCGTTTTAGGGTATCAAGCGCGGCTCTTGCCATTGCGCATCCGCATGTTGAGCAGTTCCACAATCAGTGAAAAGGCCATGGCAAAGTAGATATAGCCTTTGGGTACCTCGTAATGGAATGCTTCAATGGTCAGCATAAACCCGATCATTAACAGGAATGCAAGGGCAAGCATCTTGATGGTGGGATGTTTGTTGACGAAGTCCGAAACCGATTTGGCAGATGCAAGCATTACCAGCATGGAAACGATGACAGCAATGATCATGATGCTGACATGATCAACGAGGCCGACTGCAGTCAGGATCGAGTCGAAGGAGAAGACAATATCGAGTCCAATGATTTGCGCAATGGCCATGTTCATGGTCATTTTTTTGGCGTTTGCTCCCTCCGTATGGTCCTCATGCTGGATTTTGCCATGTATTTCTGAGGTACTCTTGGCCATCAGAAAGAGCCCGCCGATCAGTAAAACGATGTCCCTGCCGCTGAAACCATGATCCATAACCGTTATGAACGGTTCTTTCATACCAACAATCCAGCTGATGCAAAAAAGCAAGACGATACGGATGAGCAGAGCCAGTGTAAGACCGATGCTTCGGGCTTTTTCCTGTTGATGAGCAGGCAGTTTTCCGGCAAGGATGGAGATGAAAATGATGTTGTCAATTCCTAAAACGATTTCCATGACAATCAAGGTCACAAGACCGATGAGGCCATCGGCAGAAAGGATGTGGGCGAGTTCAGCGTTCATGTGCCGCAAAAGTAATGCGTCAGTTTGAATGAGTTTGTTGTCACCTCGGTTGGTATTCCGACCTATAAATCAAATGTCCCGGTGCTTCACGATTGAAATTCACTTGGAATCCCGGCGGTCCCTGAGCGTAGCCGAAGGGCCGGCAATCTGGGGTTTTGGTGAGAACAGCTCAAAAGTCCAGGTGCCTCGCACCTGAAATTCACTTGGAATCCCGGCGGTCCCTGAGCGTAGCCGAAGGGCCGGCAATCTGGTTGGGGTGGAACTAAAACACCCAAAGACAAAACCCCATCGGGATATTTTATTTTTCCTCTGGCTTTAATCTGCACGTATCTGTCGCCCCCGGAAAAACAAAAACCCTGCTTCGCAGGGCCTTGTCCTTTGTTGTTTTGTCGGGGTGGCCAGATTTGAACTGACGACCTCCAGCACCCCATGCTGGCGCGATACCGGGCTACGCTACACCCCGAAACAGGGCTGCGAAGTTAGGGTCTTCGGGTGGTATGGGCAAATTGTAGACGATATTTATCAGGAGGATAAATTGATGTAGGGCTTATCCATTCGAGGCTTCGCGTGTTGTTCTGCTAGCTTTGCAAGCCATGCGATTCCGGTTATCCGCCATTCTTCTGTTTTTCATCCTGATCGTTCAGTCGGGGCTGGCCCAGGTCAACACGCGGGTTACCTTGAGCGGATTTGTTCGCGATGCGCAGTCCGGTGAAGCCCTGATCGGGGCCTCCGTTTACGTACAGGAGCTTCAGAAAGGAGCGAGTGCCAACGCCTATGGATTTTATTCAATCACTTTAGATAAAGGTGTTTATAATTTGATTATTAATTATTTAGGATACACCGAAAAGCGAATTGAATTGGTGATGCAGGCTGACAAATCCATGTCCATTGAGCTGGATCCCGTCGCCATCCAAACCGCCGAAGTGACCATCGCTGCCGAACGGAAGGACCGCAATGTTCAGTCGACAGAAATGGGTCGCGTAGAACTGGAGGTTGATCAGATTCAGCGCTTACCGGCCTTGTTCGGTGAGGTCGATTTGCTGAAGGCGATTCAGTTGTTGCCCGGAGTCCGCAGTGCAGGCGAGGGGAATTCGGGGTTTTATGTGCGAGGTGGCGGACCGGATCAAAACCTGATCCTGCTGGATGAAGGGGTCGTTTACAATGCCTCGCACCTGTTCGGGTTTTTCTCGGTGTTTAATCCCGATGCAGTCAAAACCATGACCCTCACCAAGGGGGGAATGCCTGCCCAATACGGTGGTCGCCTGGCCTCGGTGCTCGATATATCGATGAAGGAAGGCAATGCCAGGGAGTTCAAGGCCCGTGGCGGAATCGGTTATATCGCTTCGCGCCTCACGCTGGAAGGGCCGCTAGTGAAGGATCGCGGTTCGTTTATCGTTAGTGGCCGCCGGACCTTCATTGATCTCTTTCTGCGCGAGCCGTTCATCTCTTCTACCTCCAACATTGCCGGCAACGGCTACTATTTTTTCGACCTCAATACCAAGTTGAACTACCGCATCGGTGAGCGCGACCGGCTTTATGCCAGCGGATATTTCGGTCGTGATGTGTTCAACTTTAAAAGCCGCGAAACCGGTTTCTCGGTCCGGATACCCTGGGGGAATGCCACCGGATCCCTGCGCTGGAACCACCTGTTCAGCGATCAGTTGTTCATGAACACTTCGCTGATCTACAGTGATTATCAATTCGAGTTCGGGGCACTGCAACAACAATTCGATTTCCGGATTTTTTCCGGTATCCGCGATTATACTGCCAAGATCGATCTGAACTGGTATCCCAACCTTCAGCACACCGTGCGGTTCGGGGCTGCTTACATTTTCCACCGCTTTACGCCCACCAATGCCTATGCCCGCTCGGGAGATGTGGTGTTCGATCTGGGTAAAGTGACCCGGTACTTCGCACACGATGTCGCTGTGTATGTGAACGATGAATGGGACATCAGCAAGCGACTTCGCGTAAATGCAGGCCTTCGTTTTACGGGCTTTGCGCATGTGGGACCATTCGATCGCTATGTGGAAGATCCCTCCCGGCCGGGTTTCCTGACGGACACCATCAACTATGCGCGCAACGAGCCGGTTGCCCGGTACATCAATACCGAGCCGCGCCTGTCGCTGCGCTATGAGTTGAACGATGCATCCTCACTCAAGGCATCCTATACCCGCAATTACCAGTACATCCACATTGCCTCTTTCGGGTCGGTTAGTCTGCCAACCGATGTATGGGTGCCCTCCACCGACAAAGTAAAACCACAAGACGGCACACAATACGCTGTGGGCTATTTCCGCAACCTGAAAAACAACGCCTGGGAAACTTCGGTTGAAGTGTATTACAAGGACATGCAAAACCAGATCGACTACCGGGAGGGCGCTACCCCTGATCAGGATGTACGTAACAATCCCGACAACAACTTCGTCTTTGGTCGGGGCTGGAGTTATGGTGCTGAGTTTTTTGTAAAAAAGGTGACCGGAAAGCTCAACGGCTGGATCGGGTATACCATTAGTCGCACCATGCGCGAATTTCCGGATTTGAACCGGGGGAATCCTTTTCCTGCCAAATACGATCGCAGGCACGATGTGTCGCTGGTACTGACCTACGAGAAGTCCCGAAAATGGACCTATGGCCTGACCTGGGTTTATGCTACCGGTGATGCATTAACCCTACCGACCCAGCGCTACCTGATGTCGGCAGGACCTCCTCTGGGTCTGCAAACCAACGGTACGCCCGGGCTCAGCAATAATTTTTTTATCCTGAGCGGATTCGAGCAACGCAACGATTTTCGACAGAAGCCCTATCATCGCCTCGACGTGAGTGCCACCTTGCATACGCGCCGTGATAAACGCATCAAGGGCGAATGGGTATTCGCTTTGTACAATACCTACGGTCGGCAAAATCCATACTTCATTTACTTTGATGTACAGGGCAACAGCGTTGATGGTACCTTGCGGGTGCAGGCCAAGCAGGTTTCCCTCTTCAGTATCATTCCCTCCATCACCTACAATTTCACGTTCTGATGCGCCGGCTGATTCCATTTGTCCTCCTCGTGCTACTCGCCACTTCCTGCGAAAAGGATATCACACTCGATTTGCCAAAAGGAGATCCGGTTGTTATCGTGGATGGATATGTGGAAACCGGTTTTCCTCCCTATATCATTCTCAGCCGGAGTCAGGGTTATTTTGATCCCATTGGATACAATACGCTCAATAACCTGCCGGTACGCAATGCACAGGTTTTTATCAGCAATGGTGCAGATAC
>JBJTJB010000584.1:0-1576 GCA_046095245.1 Bacteroidota bacterium
TTTTGGTTATCGTGTAAACAATGGTGATCAGGAGGAGCATCTGCCGTATGTCTATGTGTTGCTTGATCCAGATTTGTATCCCGAAGACCCATTGGTATTTACCCAAGCAACCGAGTTTACAGTTCGGTTCTATTATGCGCACATTATTTCGTTTCTCGGACATGTTTTTCCAGTCAAATCAGTGGTTTTTTGCCTTTACCTGCTGTGCTTGACGTCCATTTGTGCCGGTATTGCGGCTCTTTCCAAAGCGTGGACCCGTTCTCCGGAATTGTCGATCCTGACCCCCTTTTTTCTGATTCCGTTCAATGGTTTCACCATCGGTGGAAATACCCTCGTTGATATCCAGCTGACCTGTACGGTTCCCGCCGTGGCGCTGGGGGTATGGTGTCTTGTGTTTGTGCAGCAACGCCGTCCTTTCCTCGCAGGGCTCATGGCAGCGCTTGCGGGCCTGTTCCAGATTTTGGTGGGTATACAGGTCGGAATAATGGGTCTGGCCTGGATGGTGTTTGAGTTGAGTTCGGAACGGAAAATCCGGGTGACAGGAGTCTTACAGTTTCTGATGGCATTCGTTCCGGGATTACTGCCTATATTATTACCTATGGCTACCAACCTGCAATCAGACTTGAGCCCGATCGATTCGGTCAGGTACGGATGGATCTTGTTCGACGTGCGTAATCCACACCACTATCTGCCACAGTTTTTTCCGATGAGCGATTACATCAAATCTGCAGGTCTTTGGATAGTTGCTGCGATTGTGGGTTTGAGAACTTACAAAAGCCTGGTATTTTACCGGCTGCTGCCCGTTCTGGGGGTATTCTTGTTGGGAGCATTGGTGTATAACATCGGCTTTGTGAACTTGAAACATCAACTGATCGGGATGAGCCAATGGTACAAAGCAAGTATCTGGCCCTTCCTGGTCGGTTTTATTCTGTTGGTTTCTGCCTTTCCATGGCCGACCGAATTGCTGAAGATTTTTTCGAAACGCCGGCTGTTATGGACGGGGTTAGGTGTTGCGATTTTTGCTTTGCTACTTACCGGAAACAGCAGTGTTTATTTACCAGAGCGGCTAGCCAGCCGATACGAATGGGGGCATAGACCCATCGCTGCCCGGGAGCGGATGCACGGTTGGATTCGGAACCATCTGCCAAAATCTGCAGTGGTTCTTCCTCCTCCCGATGATGATGCATTTCTGTGTCAGGCTCAACGTAGTACCCCCGTTAGCTATAAGGCCATTGTGCATACTTCCGGCTTCATGTTGAACTGGTATTCCCGGTTTTGCGCCGTGTATGGTTTGAAAGAAAAGGAAACCGGCACCACAGATTCCTTACTTATCCGGGCTGTTTCTAAATACGGACATCTGCTTGATGAAGAGGTTCGTAGTCCAATCCCGATTGATTACCGGATGCTCGTTTCTACCGAACCGGAGTACCAAAAATCGATGCCGGAAAATATCATCCATGCCGAGCCGCCTTATTACCTGAGGCGCTTTATTCCCGCACAGAATGCGGCTGAATGATGTACCTTTGAAACATCACTGAAAACAACAATGAACACCTTTATCCGACTCCTCGTTTCC
>JBJTJB010000585.1:0-8479 GCA_046095245.1 Bacteroidota bacterium
CAATACAACCCATGATGCCGATCTTGAGTCCCTTGAGGTGATCGGTACGGGAGCGGATGCGGGCCGTTGTTTCCTGCAAATCGAAGAGGGTGCGGCCGCAGCTGGGGCAGGAGATGTATTCGGTTTTTGAAATCCGCGTGCGGGCGGCCTGCAAAATTCCGAATGCCAGTGCGTTGAGTGCCTGGGGCGAATGCTGTCCGCTGGAACTGATCATCACACCGTCACCGTAACCGTCGAGCAACAAGCCGCCGATGTCGGTGGATGCAAACAACTGCAGGTCGTTGATTGGCAGGTTGGAATAAGTACGCCACACCATCACCGGCGTTTTAACGCCCTGCTGCTGCAGGTGGATAAAGGCCCTGCGCAGGGATGGCATAGCGTGGGGATTGAATGTGCTCAGTAAGATCACGCAGGTGTGATCGAGCGATGCGAAAGGAAAATCGTGATTGGCAAGCAGCGCATCGGCGTCCAAAGCGATGAAGTTCAACACCGGCGATACCACATCGGCCTTGAAAAATCCATCCCCGCAAAACAAGGGATAGGTGCGCTCGCGTTGCGGTTCTTCGGCCCAGGCTTCCGCATTCAGGATTATTCCCAGCGTGCCGGGCCATTCAAAACCAACACGGGAGTTGCCCGTGTAAATGAAATCGCAGGCCATGTCGCTGATGTTCCACTTATCGGTGGGAACCGAGTATGCATACCCGAGCGGAAAGAACGATGCATGCGTGATGGTTTGCAAGTGACTCAGGTCGGCAATGACACGGGGCACCTGTTGATGGCCTGCATTAAGCACTTCGTGGGTTTCGCGGCGGCGGTAGGTGAAGGGCTGGTATACGGATGGTTGGCCGTTCATGCTGCAGTCCACCGCTCCAGCTGCAAGGTGCAGTTCGGGCAAGGGGGCAATTTCGGGCTCTGCTTTCCGGTTGTTGTATCGGTCAACCAGTGCGCGGGCTACCGGAATTTCAAATTCAGGATCTTCGGTAAGGGAAACACGTACGGTATCGCCAATGCCATCTTCGAGCAGGGTGCCAATGCCGGCGGCGGATTTCACCCGACCATCTTCTCCTTCTCCCGCTTCGGTCACGCCCAGGTGCAAGGGGTAATTCATGCCTTCGAGGGCCATGCGCTGAATGAGGGTGCGATACGCCTGCACCATCACCTGTGGGTTGCTCGATTTCATGCTGAGCACGATGTTGTGAAAGCCCTCGTCTTCGGCGATGCGTAAAAACTCGAGCGCCGAGTCCACCATTCCCAGCGCAGTATCGCCATAGCGGCTCATGATCCGATCGCTGAGCGATCCGTGGTTGGTGCCGATGCGCATGGCGGTTCCATACTCCTTGCAGATGTTGAGCAAGGGCACAAAGCGTTCGCGGATGCGTTCAAGTTCCTCAAGGTAATCGGCATCGCTGTATTCGATTTCTTCGAAGCGTTTCTTATCGGCAAAGTTGCCCGGATTGATGCGGACCTTTTCAACGATGCGTGCAGCCACTTCGGCGGCGTTGGGTGTGAAGTGGATATCGGCCACCAGCGGTGTGGTGTAGCCGCGTTCGCGCAGCGACTTGCGGATGGCCTCCAGGTTGCGGGCTTCGTTGATGCTCGGTGCGGTGATACGCACCAATTCACAGCCGGCTTCAATCATGCGAATCGACTGCTCAACCGTCGCCTGGGTGTCGAGGGTATCGGTCGTGGTCATGCTCTGCACACGGATGGGGTTAGCGCCACCGATGCCGATGTCGCCCACACGCACTTCACGGGTCTGCAGGCGTTTGTAGGCGGTGAGGCTTTCGCAATACAATCCGGAAAGGTGCAGAGGGGTCATGGCTGCGCAAAGATAGGTGTACCAGAGGGTAACAGCTGCCGGCTGGCATTGTTTCGCCACCGAGGGCTGGCTGTAGTGGAATTCCGTCCGGAAGTTTACCTTTGGGTAAAGCCTAATCCCTATGCGTTTCCCTACCCGATTCCTTGTCCTGATGCTGTTCCCCTTCGTGCTGCAGGCTCAACCCTGCATCACCAATACCAGCTCACTGAGTTTCAATGCCGCCAGCGTGAACTTCAGCACCGATACCAATCTGGCTCCCGACACGGCCATCACCGTGGAAGCCTGGATCCGGGCGAGTGCCTGGGCACTGAATGTATTTGACGGCAGCATTGTATGCAAGCACAGCTGGAGTCAGGGCGAGCAAGGGTATGTGCTGCGTGCAGGCGGAAACGGACAGGTCGAGTTCAAGGTGGCCACGAGCATAAGCTGGCAAGGACCGGTATCGGCACCCGGCTCCATGAACCTGAATACCTGGTACCATGTGGCCGGAACCTACGACGGGGATTCGATTCTGGTGTACATCAACGGCGTGAGGCAATCGGCACTTTACATGGCCACCGGCATGATTCCCGGATTGGCGCATCCCCTGCGCATCGGCCGCCTGTCCGATCCCGTGCAATCGCAAACGCGCTATTGGAACGGACAAATCGATGAGGTGCGGGTGTGGAACCGTGCACTCAGTGCAACGGAGATCCTCGATCGTTATGATCACCACCTGGATGCAACGCAGGAAACCGGATTGGTGGGGTACTGGCGACTCAACGAAGCCGTTGGTAGCAGTGTGAGCGATCAAACCAGCAATGGAAACACGGGTACATTGGCCGGGGCAAGCTGGAATACCACCCTGGTTCCCTTCAATCAGACTGCAGCCACGCCCATCATTTTTCCAAATGGTAATCTCCTCACGAGTAGCCTATCCGCAAGTGCTTATCAGTGGAACCTGAACGGAAATCCGATTCCGGGAGCCACTACCCAAAGCTGGACCGCACAGGCCAACGGCAATTACACCGTCACCATTACCGATTCGCTGGGTTGTACCGCTACTTCAGAACCGTATCTGATTGCAACAGCCGGTCTCGCTGAGGCCAACGCCATTGGTATCGAATTGCGCCAGGAGAACGAGGTGGTTTACATCACCGGCGACGGACGCCTGCTGCAGGTAATCGGTGTTTACACTGCAACCGGGCAACTGGTTGCGAATGGCATCGCCTCCGCTGCCCGCATCGAAATTCCGACTACCGGGTGGAGCAAGGGTATGTACATCGTGCTCATCAGCGATGCTGCCGGAAATCGGGTGCAGAAAAAATTCAGCGTGCGGTAACGCAATCAACCGGGCATTTGCTCGATGAAAAAATCGTTGAGCGGATCGAGGATCTGATCAATCCATCCGCTGCTGTGTTTGTCGGCCTCTTCCTGGCTTGGAAAATCGGAATGCTCAATCACGATGTCGGTTCCTGCTGCATGCGGCATCAGACGCAGCAGAACGCGTGACGGTTTGGTGCGTTTGTCCCATTCGTCGGGCGTCCAGGTAAACCCCAGTTCCTTGCCGGGCACATAGTGTGTCACTTCTCCGCGAATCCATCCATCGAAGTACTCGAAATGTCCGCCCACGTGGTCTTCCACCACCGAGAAGCCTCCACCCCACTGAGTGATGAGTCCCGGATCGGTCAGCGCATCGAATACGGAATCGGGTGCAGCGTACACCACATAGGTAGTTTTAAAACCAAACTCAGCCATGGTGATTTCTTAGCGGGTAAAGATAACACGGCGGGCAATGTGCTCGTCGCCTGCCTGAAGGTGCAAAACATACATGCCGGCGGGGAGGCCCGCACCGAATTCCTCCTCGAGCATTCCGCTTGAGACTACAGGAAGTTTTTGTGCACACAAGCGGCCGCTGGCATCGCGCAATTCCCAACCCAATAGTATGCTGCTGTTCAGGTTCATGCGAAAGCGCATGGTACCGGAGGAGGGATTGGGCCACAACTCCAAATCGTAGCGTGAGGCGTTGATGTCGGAGATTCCCACCGCAGCGCTGATGTTGATGTCATCGAGGAAGATGTTGTTGCCGCGTTCGTTGGTGAACTCGAACTTCAGCATAACGCTGGGCCTACCCGAAAACAAGGTGGATGACAAGTTGATCACCTCGCTCATCCATTGCGATGCAGAAGGAAAGAAGGTACCCGATGTAGGCGGTGCGGTATGCAAATCCGTACCCACTTTGGTGTAACGCAGCAGCCAGGAGTTTCCACAGTTGTTGGACACATAAACCTTCAGGTAGCTGCTGTCGTTGCTGAACTTTGGTGCAAAAGCCACCTTGAAACCGAGTTGTGTTCCGAAGCTATTGCTCAGGTCGAAAGTCGGTGTGATCAGGGCATCGACGCTGCCGCTGGCGTTGCCGCTTTGGTTGACCAATCGCACCGAACGCGTCCCTGTTGCGCCGGTGATGGTGGTCAGCGACCAGGCGTTGTTCTGGTCGGGATTCTCGATAAACCAATCGGTACCGGGGAAGGCGATGGTTTCAAAACTCTCGGAGTACGGAACGGGGATTTGCCCGGGGGTGGCAATCACACGCACCAAACCGCTACGCACCAGCGAATCGCTGCCACTGGCGTTGGCCGCCACCAAAATCACATCATACACCCCAGGTGTAGCGTAGGTGACAATCGGATTTGCGCTGGTATCAGTTGAAGGAGTTCCTCCGGGGAAATACCAGGTGCGTTGTGTGGCAATTCCACGCCAGGATACATCCTTGAACGCGAGTGAGGCCCCTGCGCACACCTGACGCTTTTTCAGATCGAAGTCGGCCTTGGGAGCGCATTCCTGCACGACATGACCGGGTTCGGTTCCGGTAAGAATGAGATTGCTTTGCTGCCACAGGTTGTTGCGCCCGCCGACTGGTGAATTCAATGCCGCGTGCATGGCCGCCTTCTGTCCCTCGGTGAACATGTAATGGCAGCTTGCATAGTCCATGTAGTTCTGCACGTTGTCGACCGTGCTGCAGGTGACCTGTGATGTGTTGCAGCTGAAGTTGTCTACACCAACGGTGTTGGGCGTATCGGAAATGCCGTCGTCGGTATTGCAGTTGTTCGGATCGCCCGGTGTATTGGTCGAACCCCAGGTGTGGGGCAAGTCGAGCCAGTGACCGGCTTCGTGTGTGAGCGAGCGTTCGGTGTAGTTGGAGCTGCTGGCCGTACCGAAGCTGCCGGTGTAATCGTGTCGCATGACAACCCCGTCGATGCTGGCGCTGATGCCCGGGTAATAGGCATAGCCTGCCGCACCACTGGCAATGTTGCGCACCACCCAGATGTTGAAGTAACGGTTGGAGGGCCAGCCGATAAGGCTCTTCACATTGTCGTTTGCCGTAGCAGTAAACGTGGAATAGGTGCGCGTAATGCCGTCGGTGCAATTGCCCGAAGGATCGAGGTTCGGCAACACGAATTCGATTTGCGGATTGGCAAAAATGGGTTGAAACAAAGGCACAACCACGCCCGTGTCCGGATTGAGTTTCTGAAAGCTCAGGTTGAGGGAGTTCACGGCGTCGAGCACCTGCGAGCGGGAGATGTTCTCGGGTCCGTAGGTGTGAATGATGTGGAACACCACGGGAATGCGATACAGGATGGTAGCACCTTGCTGCACACGATACGCATCGTACTGCTGCAAAAACTGCTCACGGAAGGCGCGCAACTGCGCATTGCGGTCGGCCGCACGGGGATCGTTCAGCACGGCCTGCTGCCACATGTTGTCGGTATCGCAGGTACGGTAGCCGTTGTGTTGCTGGGCCATGCCATACAGGGGTAAGATCAGCAGGGCAAGTTGGGCAAGAAGACGCATAATGATGAAGGGTATAAACACCGCCGGACTCCTGTGCAGAAGTCCGGCGGAAGGAAGTTTGGGTTTAGCCGATTAGCGGATGATGGCCCTGCGGGTGACTGACTGATTGCCGAAGAGCAAGCGGACCATGTACACACCGGGAGCAAGTCCATCGGGCATGGTGTATTGGTGATCACCGGCGGGAAGTTCGTCGGCGAAGGTACTCACGCTGCGTCCCTCTGCATCCAGCACCTGTATTTCGATGCGGCCTCCGGAGGTCATGTTGAAATCCACATAGGTACGTGAGCGGCTTGGGTTCGGATAGACGTTAACGTTCGCATTTGCCGCATTCACTTCGTCGATGCCGACCGTTCCGGTCAGGTTGATGTTATCGATGAAGATGTTGTTTCCGGTATCGTGGGTGAACTCAAAGCGGAAGCGCACATTGGGTTTGGTAGAGATGGTAGTAGCCGCCAGGTTCACGGTTTCGGTACGCCAGTCGGCAGGACCGGGAAGGAAATCGTTGGGATCAACCGCCGTGGTTTGCAGCGCAGTACCCTGCTTGGTGTAGCGCGGGGTCCAGGTTTGTCCGCAGTTGGTGGAGAAGGACATCACCAGTTTATCGTCGTTGGTGCCGGTGCTGGTGGGGAATGCAAAGGCCAGGTCGAAGGTCATGGCTGTAGCCGTGATGTTACTCAGGTTGAAGGCATCGGTGATGAATTCATCCGGCCCTTTGTCGTTGCCCTGGAAGTTGTAGAGGTTGATGGAGTACGATCCGCTGGATGCCGCCGAATTGGTGACTTCCCATTCGTTTCCTCCGTTGGGATTGAGCACATACCAGTTGTTGGCAGGCAGGGCTCCGGCTTCAAAGCCTTCGCTCCAGGGAATCGACGCGGTGGGATTGGGTGAGGTAACCACCACCATGGCCTGTACGGTTTTGGAATCCGTGCCGGCGGCGTTGCTCACCGTGAGGGTCACGTCATAGGTTCCCGGGGTGCTGTAGGTAACGGTAGGTGTAGCCGACGTATCGGTAGCGGGTGTTCCGCCGGGGAAGGACCAGGTGCGTGATGCAACCTCGCCTCTCCAGGAAATATCGCTGAAGCCGAGCGATCCGCCTGCACACACAAAACGCTTGCGGGGAATAAAATCGGCAGCGGGAGCACACGGTGTGGCGGGCGTTCCGGTGGTTCCTGTAGCCGCCAGGTTCGACGACTGCCACAGGTTGATGCGTCCACCCGAACCGGAGTTGAGGGCCGCCTCCATGCGCGTACATTGTCCGTTGGAGAACATGTTCTGGCAATCGCCGTTGGTGTAATCCATGTAATTGGTAAACATGTCGCCGTTGGGCGCATTGCCAACGCAGCTGCTCACGAAGGGCCAGTTGGGGCAGAACGATAAGTTCGCTTCGTACTGCGTGGGGGTATCGCCAACCTGATCGTTGCCGCACGTGGCATCGCCCCAAATGTGGCGCAGGTTGAGCCAGTGTCCGATTTCGTGCGTGGCGGTGCGACCGTTATTGCCGCTTCCGGCTGCTGTACCGATGCTACCCATGTAGTCGTGTTTTATGACTACGCCGTCGGTCGTGGAGGGACCCGATCCGGGGAATTGCGCAAAACCGATCACCTGACCGGCAACTCCGCTGGTGTTGGCGATACTGCTCACAATCCAGATGTTGAGGTATTGGTTGCTGGGCCAGTAACTGAGGGCCTTCACGTTGTTACGCGCATTGTAGGTGAGTGGTGAATACACACGTACGATACCATCGGTGCAATTGCCAGAGGGGTCGAGCTGGGCCATGCGGAATTCCACATCGAGGCTACCGGCCAGTGGTTTGAACACCGCGGGGGTATTGACCGAATCGGCATTCAGGTAATTGAAATCCTTGTTGAGGGAATCGATCTGATCGAGGATCTGCGCCTTCGAAATGTTTTCGGGTCCGCCGTAGTGGATCACGTGCACCACCACCGGAATCACCTTGGTGACCGATGCCGAGCGGGACTGGGCCGACTTGCCCGCATGTCCTGCGATGAAGTCTTGCGTAAAACGCTCTAAGTTTTCGCGCTCCTCGAGCAGTTTGGGGTTGGCGGCGGCGGCCTCCTGGAACAGGTGTTCCGAGATGCACTTTTCCTGTGCGCGGATGTGGGTGGACAGGGTCAGGATGAAGAGTGTACTGAGTACACGAAGCGTAAGGGTTTTCATGGTGATGGGGTCTCGGGTAAAGACGGGCGGCTAAGGTACGAATTGTAGGGAGGCGGATAGGCCTGCCGGGAGCAGGTTCCCAGTCGGCTGTTTCGCTCTGAAAATGAAACAAAAAGCCCCCCGGACCTGTACGGTGCGGAGGGCTTATTTTACGTTGCGTTGACGCTTCAGGAGCTGGCGCGGAGCTCCTTGAGCCGCTCGCGCAGCTTTTGGATTTCGTCCTTGGCGGCATTGATCTTCTGCTCGTACTCCTGCCGCAAGGCCGAAGCGTTTTTGGAATTGGCAAAAAACCCGAGGTTATTCTCCCACAGCTGCACCTCACCGGTCAACTTGCTCACCTTGTTGGCCAGGTTGCGCTGCTCCTCGCTGCCACCGGCATCGGCCCCCTGCGGACTGTAGTGCTGGGGCCTGTCGCGGCGCGGCTCACGGCGCGGAGGCATGGCCTCGCCCGATTCCTCGCGTTTTTGCCGCAGCGACTGCCTGTACTCGGGAGTCGATTTGAGGGCATCGAAATGCGTTTGTATGGCGGTGCGGAAGCGCTGCTGGATATCCTCCTTTTGCTTCATGGGCACCAGTCCGATTTCGGTGAACCGGCGCTGGAACGCCTTCGGTTGCACAAGGGCCTCGCTTGGATCGCCCGGGCGCTGGTAC
>JBJTJB010000586.1:0-4125 GCA_046095245.1 Bacteroidota bacterium
GCACTATATTTGATTGTGACCAAAGCAAGTTCTGTGCGCTCCCGGCCTCTCGGGATTTTCGATTCCGGAATTGGCGGACTTACTGTTGCTGACGCCATTCGCGAGCGGATGCCCGGTGAACAACTCGTGTATTTCGGTGATACCGCGCACTTGCCGTATGGCGACAAGTCAGAAGAATCGATTAAGAAATGGTCGGGTGGAATCGCAGACTGTCTTTTGTCACAAGGCTGTAAGGCCATTGTCATTGCCTGTAATAGTATCTCAGCGGTGGCCTACGCTGCAGTCAAAAAGCGTGTCGGACCGGATATACCGGTCATCAATGTGATTGATCCGGTCGTAGGTCATGTTTGCTCCGATAAACACTTCAAACACGTGGGTGTCATCGGTACCAAAGCGACCGTGCGCGCAAATGTGTATGCCACCAAGCTGAGCCGCAAGCGTCCCGACCTGACCGTATCCTCACTCGCGACCCCATTGCTTGCTCCGATGATCGAGGAGGGATTCTTCAACAACAGCATCTCACGCACGATCATCAACGACTACCTTTCACGGGCTAAGCTTAAAAAAATAGATAGCCTGATCCTGGGTTGTACGCATTACCCACTTATCCGCCCTGAGATAGATGCTTATTATAAAGGCAGGATCGAAGTGTTCGATGCAGCAGGTATCGTAGCGGATGCAGTTAAGGCTGTACTGGATGCCGAGGACCTGTGCTATGCGGGAAAACGAAAACCCCAACATCACTTTTTTGTATCGGAGTATACAACAGCTTTCGAAAAAAGCACGCGCATTTTCTTCAAGGGTAAAGTGAAGCTACAGCAGAAGAACCTGTGGCGTTGAAAAAATAAAGGCTCCTATGGGGAGCCTTTAAGATCAGATTTGGTACTGGAGTTATCTCAGTAGAACTTGTATCGGTCATCCACGATGCCAGCCTTTTCACGCAAGGCGGCCTCAACCTCATACTGTGACCGGCTTTGCAATTGCATCAAGGATTGCTTGACATCGTTGGAGAGGTCGGCGGGAGCCTTAACATCCGCTATAGAAACAACCTGTACGACATAAACACCATTCATGCCTTTGATTGGAGCGGTAGTTTTACCGGCACCCACATTGGAGAGCGCTCCAACCAGATACGGCTCCATACCACTGCTCGGCAGATAGGGTGAAGCGAACAGTACGTTATCCGCAGTGAGAACTTGTTGACCGTTTGCCGAAGCAAGTGCTTCAAGACTTCCGCCCTTAGACAGTTTCGCCTTGATCTGCTCGGCCTTTTTGTCACGGCGAACCTCTGCTGTCAATTGATCACGAACCTGATCCATGGTGCCAAGACCCTTTTCGCGACGATCGACCAACTTCGCAATCACAAACCGGCTTCCGAATTCGTAGGCTTTCGAAACCGTACCGGGCTCGTTGGTGTGCGCCCAACGCACAACTTCGCGGGAGTTTTCCATTCCGGCAAACATGCGCGCATTTGACATGATGTTGCTTTCGGTCAGCTTGGTGAGCTTTCCGGCGTTGACCGCCGCATCAAAGGCTTCCGCTGTGGCATTCGAAGCAGCAAATTGATTGGCTTTTTGGTATACAGCCTGGTAGGTTTTGCTGCTAGGCTCGATTTTCTTTTCCAGATAGGCTACGTTGATCTGACGGCTGGGCTTTCCCTGGTCGGTGATGTGGATGACATGAATTCCGAATTGCGTCTCAACCAAGGTATAATCACCTTTCTTTCCCTGAAAACAGGCATCGTTGAACGGCTGTACCATCATACCGGGAGAGAACCATCCCAAATCTCCACCTTTACCTTTAGCAACCTGATCGGTCGAATACTGGTCGCTGAGCGCTTGAAAGGAAGCGCCGCCCTCCAATGCCTTCTTAATGCTGTCTGCTTGAGCGAGAACTGCATCTTTTCCGGCACCACCAACGGCAAGCAAAATATGCGATGCCTTCACAGAGTCCGGAATCATTTTAACAGCAGACAATTTGGCTACTTTGAAAGAATTTCCTTCCTCGTAGGGTCCGTAAGTGAAGCCAACAGCTGATGCAAACAGAACGGAATCGAGCATCGGAGAAAGTGTCCCTTTCTTATTGTAACTCGAGTTGTAGGGTCCATCACTGTTCATGACAACAAAAGCAGAATCAGACGCGGCAGAGCGAAACTCATCGGCCAGCTTACTAATAGCAAAAGATGCCGCCTGACGATCAATGTCAGTCGGGGTGATATCGAAGGTGACATAGTCAACCGTAGCCATGGCTTCCTGCTTGTATTTTTTGCTGGTGGCATTGTACAAGGTTTTCAGGTCGGCATCCGAAACTTCTATGCTCGAGTCTGAAATGGAGGAATATGGAATCATGACGTAGCGGATGTTCATACCCTTGCTCCGTCCCATGAAATCCTGGGTGGCTTCGGCCTTGGAGACGAAAAGTCCGTTGCGGATAAGGTTATTGTATTTCTGCTTGACACGTTCTTCACGAATCGCCTTCTCGAACAACAACCACTGGTTACTGGTACGCCCGGTTTGGTCATTGTCCATGTTCTTAAGGAAATTGGCCACATTGGCCGGATTGAAGGTTCCCGTTTTAGGATCGGTGAAGGCCTGCTTGATCTGAGGGTGGGGGTTTTTACCTTGAACCATGTCCACCAACTCCACTGCACTGCAGGATAGACCAAGCTTGTCGTATTGGGGCTTGAATACCAATTCCTCAACCAACTGACCCCAGGTCTGTTCACGAATCTGATCCATCGTATTCTGATCGATGTTGTCGGTGTTGGTCTGCATCTTGTAATTGGTAGCCTGGACCTCCACCTTCGCTTCGAAATCCATCGCATTGATCTTCGTGCCGGCGATTTCTCCGGCGGTGATGTCGTTGCTGCTGAACAATCCGTTCTGCGAGGAAAACAAATCGCCAAGAAGGAACGCCAACAAACTGAAACCGACGATTCCGATCAATAAACCGCCTTTACTTCTGATTTTCTCGATTACTGCCATGATGAACTGGGAATTCTGTAGTGTACAATTGCGTTTGGCCTGCGAATATACGAATGAAAACAGTACGGGGAAATAGGGGAACTCGACCGAATACGGGAGCGTCGATACCCTATTGGCGTGAAGAACCCCGGCGGGTTATCCGGCGACGCTGAGAACGCCGGACCGACCAGAAAACGGATGCTACCGCCGCGAATAGAAAATACCACCATGCGGAGGAAAAACCTTCGGAAAACCACTTGAAGGCTCCAATCCCGGAGCCGATCAAGACAATGGTTAACCAGGCAATTTCAAGAATCCTGAGCATGTTCAGTCGTTGAGGGTAATCCTACCCCGCACGTTGAAGATACGGTATCTGCTGAAATCCTGATCCGCTTCGAAGCCTTTTCCGAAAATGACCTCTTCTGCCGTTGTGATTTTCACCTCTTCCTCGCTGGTCAACAACTCCTTGCGCTCGTCCCAAATCAGATGCTGGGTATCGAGCCGTTCACCTTTTTGATTCACTACGACTACGTCCTTTCGGGCCTCCCAAACCCGTTCATTTTCACGATGAAGGGCCCATCCTGCCGTCAATTGGGACTCGACACGGAGGTTTTCATCAAAAAACTCAATCCGGATTCCTTCGGGCAGGCGGGTAAAAACCTGCTCTTTCCGGATTTTCTCATACACGGGGGCTTTCACCCGAACGGTAACCTTTCCCGAGTCGCTGTACAGGGTAGTCAGACCACGAATGCGTTCAACGGGGAGATCCGGGTCGGCATCGGCAGTCCCGGGATCAGATCCACCGGCACAGGCCGCAATAAAAAAAGAAACCAGTATTGTTAAAAGCAGACGCGGTGATACTGGTTTAACCAAGGAGTTCATCAGTCGTAGCGGCGTTTCTGGAACCAACCTTCGTTGAACGTGAGCCCAAGAACCAGGCGTAGGTAGCGCTCACGAACCAGATCGCTCTCGACGGTTCCGCGCTGCATGGCCTCAATGGCTACATTGAATTGGGAATGATAGGCCTTTCGAAGCGGCAGACCGAATCCGATACTCAGTCCGTATTCGTCTACATGTCGCTCGCGCAAGAGGATATTGGTTCTGGAATGAAACAAACCGGCCCGGTAATGCACTTTTTTGAAATAGGCAGTGGCTTTTGAAT
>JBJTJB010000587.1:0-5604 GCA_046095245.1 Bacteroidota bacterium
GTACCATGGTGTCGCGGTCGCGCACGGTGACCATTCCGTCTTCGAGCGTTTGATGATCGACCGTGACACACAGCGGCGTGCCGATGGCATCCATGCGGCGGTAACGCTTGCCGATAGAATCCTTCTCCTCGTACAAACACAGGTGATCGAGCTTCAGGCGGTTCATGATATCGCGGGCCTTTTCGGGCAAGCCATCCTTTTTCACAAGGGGCAATACCGCCACCTTGTAGGGCGCCAAAAATGCAGGGATGCGCAGCACGGTTCGGGTTGATCCGTCTTCGAGCAGCTCCTCGGTATAGGCTTCCGACAGCGTAGCTAAAAAGAGGCGATCGAGACCGATGGATGTCTCCACCACATAGGGGATGTAATTCTCGTTCTCTTCCGGATCGAAGTACTGCTGCTTGCGACCGCTGAAGTGCTCGTGGTTGCGCAAGTCGAAATCGGTGCGGCTGTGGATCCCTTCCAGCTCCTTGAATCCGAAGGGGAAATCGAATTCGATATCGCAGGCGGCATTGGCGTAGTGAGCCAGCTTGATGTGATCGTGGAAACGATAGCGGCTCTCGGGGAAACCCAGGCTGCGGTGCCAGGCCATACGGGTGGACTTCCACTGCTCGTACCAGTCGAGCTCCGTGCCGGGCTTCACAAAAAACTGCATCTCCATCTGTTCAAACTCGCGCATGCGGAAAATGAACTGACGCGCTACGATTTCGTTTCGGAAAGCCTTACCCGTTTGTGCGATACCGAAGGGAATCTTCATCCGTCCGGTTTTTTGCACGTTGAGGAAATTCACAAAAATGCCTTGCGCGGTTTCGGGGCGCAGGTAAATGGTGCTTGAGTCTTCGGTTACTGAACCGAGTTGTGTGCTAAACATCAGGTTGAACTGACGCACATCGGTCCAGTTGCGGGTGCCACTCACTGCACAGGTGATTTCCAGATCGATGATGAGCTGGCGCACCGCTTCGAGGTCGTTGGCCTCCATGGCCTCCTTGAAGCGGGTATTGATCTGATCGATTTTTTGCTGGTTCTCGAGCACACGTGCATTGGTGCTGCGGAACATGGCTTCATCAAAATCGGCAAAACGGGCACGGGCCTTCTCTACCTCCTTGTTGATCTTCCCTTCTATTTTGGCCACATGCTCCTCGATCAGCACATCGGCACGATAGCG
Source organism: Bacteroidota bacterium (assembly GCA_046095245.1). Classification (GTDB taxonomy): domain Bacteria; phylum Bacteroidota; class Bacteroidia; order AKYH767-A; family OLB10; genus JAJTFW01. The sequence continues at coordinate 1,166 of JBJTJB010000587.1, forward strand.
CTTTTTCGAATCCTTGTTATCGATCAGCGGATCATTAAACGCATCCACGTGACCGGAAGCCTTCCAGGTGGTGGGATGCATAAAGATAGCTGCATCGATGCCGACGATGTTTTCGTTGAGCTGCACCATGGCTTTCCACCAGTACTCGCGCAGGTTCTTCTTCAGCTCCACGCCCATCTGGCCGTAATCGTACACCGCACTCAATCCATCGTAGATCTCGCTCGATTGAAAAATGAATCCGTATTCCTTGGCGTGGCTGATGATGTTGCGGAACCGCTCTTCGCCTGTGAGCTGCTTCACCGTGGTTGTTGACATGCGGCAAAGATAGGCCTTGGTCAGGATTCGCACCGGGGTGCAGCAAGCGCAGGGAATCACGACCTTTGCAGCATGGACCGGATTTACCTTGACCACAACAGCACCACGCCGGTTGATGCACAGGTGCTGGAGGCGATGCTGCCGTATTTCCGGGAACATTTTGGAAATGCATCGAGTCGCACCCATGCCTTTGGCTGGGTAGCGGCGGCGGCGGTAGAGCAGTCGAGGCGCGAGGTGGCGGGGCTGATCGGTGCAGAACCCGACGAGGTGGTGTTCACTTCGGGCGCTACCGAGGCACTCAACATCGCCATCCACGGCATTTGCAGTGCATACGCCAGCCGCGGGCGCCACCTGGTGGTTTGCGTGAGTGAGCACAAGGCCGTACTCGAGCCCATCGAGGCCCTCGAGTCGCAGGGCTGGTCGGTAACACGCATCGGCATCGACCGCGAAGGCCTCATTGACCATGCAGCCTTGCAGCAGGCCGTCCGCAGCGACACCGTACTGGTGGCCGTGATGTTCGCCAACAACGAAACCGGCGTGATCCAGGATGTGGAACGCATCGGACAGCTGACGCACGAACGGGGTGCGGTATTCCTGTGCGACACCACACAGGCCGCCGGCAAAGTGCGTGTGGATGTGCAAGCGCACAACATCGGAGTCTGTACACTTTCGGCGCACAAGCTGGGCGGACCCAAGGGAGTCGGCGCGCTGTACATCCGGCGCAAGCAACCGCGCATAAAGGTATCGCCACTAAGCTATGGCGGAGGACAAGAGCGCGGCATACGTCCGGGCACACTCAACGTGCCGGGCATTGTGGGATTGGGCACAGCCTGCCGCCTGGCTACCGAGCGCCTGTGGGATTACGGCAGCCGCGTATCGCGACTCCGCACCATCCTGGAACAGGAGTTGTGCGTTGAACTCCAGCTCGGATACATCAACGGAAGCGTACGCAGCCGCTTGCCCAATACCACCAACATCCGCTTTTCATCCATCCGCGCCGAGCGACTCATCACCGCCATACCGGGCATTGCCTGCAGTGCGGGATCGGCTTGTACATCTGCTTTGCCCGAACCCAGCCATGTGTTACAGGCCATGGGATTGGACGAAGAAGCCTGCAACTCCAGCTTGCGCTTCAGCCTGGGTGCCGACACGACAGAAGCGGAAATCCGGCAGACCATCACACAAATCGAAGTGGTGCTGCGGGCTGCAAAAGCCTGAACCGAAAGCCGATGGAATTTGCTGCGCTCTGTAGTGATACGGTGCAGAAATGTACACAGCGGAATGGCCGAACCCCTTGCTTTTCAACTCACTAAAACGCGCAAGGGATCCGGGGCCTGTTCATAATTCAGCGCTAAGACCTCCACAAAACCGTGCATAAACGCCAGAGCCGGTGTAGCTTTGTTCCTGCTTCTTTGGCCATGTTTTCTGCACAGTACACCGCACAGATTCTTCAGCGCTACACCCTTCCCGGTACACAGCGTGCAAGCGTGCCGTCTACTCAACTGGAAGACTTTGTGCATGAACTTTCGGTGGCCTTTGAAGTTCCGGCTGATTTTGATCCGGCCCGTTTTTCGGCCTTCCCCCTCGAAATCATCACCGACTACATCCGCAAGACGCACAGGCATTACCTGTTCCGCAAACTTCCCGAGATGGAGCAGAGCATCAACCTGCTGCTTCAGGATTACAACGATGCACATCCGCTGCTGCATACCCTGAAGGGTTTTTATGCGGCGTATAAGACCGGACTCAGCCTGCACATTTGCGAAGAGGAAAACCACCTCCTACCCTATGTGGATTTCCTGTTGCGCGCCGAACGTTCGGGGTATGACCTCCGTGAGTTCCTGCGTCAGACCAAACGCTACTCGCTTGCCGATTTTGTTGAGGACCACCACGACGACCACGAAACCGAACTGCGCGAGATCCGCAAAACCATTTTGGCCTACCAACCCCCGGCCACTAACGGTACGCCCTACCGCATTTTGGTGCAGCAGCTTGAAGTATTCGACCGCGACCTGACCGTTCACGGATACATCGAAGACCGCGTGCTCATTCCGCGCATTACCGGCATTGAACACACCTTGAAGCAGCGCGTAGCAGATCTGCAGGTGCCGAACTGATTTACCAAACACACCCCAAGAAAAAAAGCACCGCGGTTGCGGTGCTTTTTTTTCTTGAATCGGGTCCGGATCAGAAATCCGAATCGAACTTGAGTTCCTGGTGCTCGCGGTCGACACCAACGCCGGCCTTCTTGTACTCGGAAACGCGCTTCTCGAAGAAATTCGTTTTGCCTTCCAGCGAAATGGTCTCCATGAAATCGAAGGGGTTTTCGCTGTTGTAGTACTTGGGATATCCGAGCGAGTTCAGCAGGCGGTCGGCCACGAACTCGATGTACTGACACATGAGCTTGGCATTCATACCGATCAGATTCACCGGCAGGGCATCGGTCACGAATTCCTGCTCGATACGCACGGCATCGGTGATGATGGCATACACTTCATCCTGCGTGAGCTTGTGCTTTAACATACCGTAGAGCAGACACGCGAAATCGCAGTGCAGACCTTCATCGCGGGAGATGAACTCGTTGGAGGTAGCCAGACCGGGCATGAGGCCGCGCTTCTTGAGCCAGAAAATAGAACAGAACGAACCGCTGAAGAAAATCCCTTCTACGGCTGCGAATGCCACCAGGCGGTGTACGAAACTTCCGTTGTCGATATAGCGCAGGGCCCAGTCGGCCTTCTTCTTCACACAAGGAACGGTTTCGAGCGCATTGAAGAGGCGATGCTTTTCGTTGGGATCTTTTACATAGGTATCGATCAGCAGCGAATACATCTCCGAGTGGATGTTTTCGATCATGATCTGGAACCCGTAGAAACACCGTGCTTCGGGAAGCTGTACGGCATTCATCATGTTCACCGCCAGGTTTTCATTCACGATACCATCGCTGGCTGCAAAGAAGGCAAGCACATGGGTGATGAAGTGACGCTCGCCCTCGCTGAGGCGATCCCAGTCTTTCAGATCGGCCGAGAGATCCACTTCCTCTGCGGTCCAGAAACTGTTCTCGGCTTTCTTATACATTTCCCAAATCTTGTCGTACTTGATGGGAAAGAGTACAAAACGCTCTTTGTTTTCCTGAAGCAGAAGTTCATCTTCCATGTAATTGTTTGCCATAATGGGGTGTACGGGTTGTTGCAAGAATAGAAGTCAGAAAGAAAACGAGCCCTTTGGCTCGCCCAACAAAAGAACGGAATACACCTGCCAAGCCCAACTGAAAGCCCGTCTGTTTTTGAACAGCGGAGGGCATGTTTTGAACAAGCATAAAAAAAGCGCCCCGTATTCCGGGGCGCCGATTGAATCAGGGTTGGGCCGTTCTAGCCCAAATAAGCCTTGAGGAGTTTGTTGCGGGAGTTTTGGCGAAGGGTTTTGATGGCCTTCTCCTTGATTTGACGCACCCGCTCGCTGGTGAGGTCGAACTTCTCGCCGATTTCTTCCAGTGAAAGTCCGTGCTGGATACCGATGCCGTAAAACATCTTGATGACATCCTGCTCGCGTTCGCTGAGGGTGGCCAGGGAGCGGTTGATTTCCTTCTGGAGCGACTCGTTGATCAGTGCGGAGTCGGCACCCGGGCTATCGCCGTTTTCCAATACATCCAGCAGTGTAGAATCTTCGCCCTGGATCAGGGGAGCATCCATCGACACGTGCTTACCCGGCATTTTCATGGTGTTGGCCACCTTGTCCATGGGCAAGTCGAGGACTGCGCTCAACTCTTCGGGACTGGGTTCACGCTCATACTTCTGCTCGAGTTCGGAAAAAGCCTTTTTCACCTTGTTGGCCGCACCCAGCTGGTTGAGTGGGAGGCGGACGATACGGGCTTGCTCGGCCAGGGCCTGCATGATGCTCTGGCGGATCCACCACACCGCGTAAGAAATGAACTTGAACCCGCGGGTCTCGTCGAATTTCTTGGCGGCTTTGATCAGTCCGAGGTTCCCCTCGTTGATCAGATCCGGAAGACTAAGTCCCTGAGTTTGATATTGTTTGGCAACCGAAACCACGAAACGGAGGTTTGCGCGGACCAGTTTTTCCAAGGCTTTTTGATCACCCGTGCGAATGCGGCGGGCGAGTTCTAC